>NZ_DFMT01000004.1:0-35829 GCF_002376385.1 Algoriphagus sp. UBA3586
AATTTTCGGGGGAGCTTACACAAGGATATAACTTTGTTAATTCTTTTAATGATACTATTTATTTTGTAGCTAAGAGTATGGAAGTGTTTCCAAAGTATTACATAGATTTTGGTTCAAATAAAGTTTTGGAAGAAGACTTGGTTGGAAAAGGTTATATTTCTATTGTTGACGTATTCCAATTTATCAATTCCTCAGAAAAGTCTTTCAATGTTGGTAATGTAGTTGAATTAGAAACTTATTTAATGTATAGGTTTTTTAATCAAGGTCAGGCATTTCTTTCTGTGTATGATAAAAAGAAAGATGTGCTTAAGTCGGGAAAGAAAATTTCCTTTGATCACCTTGGTGTTCAAATAGTCCTTGACTTGGACGAAGAAATATCTTTTGGCACTATAGGGGATAATCGGGCATATATCGTAATTCCAGCGGAATCTAGTGTTTTAAAGCAATATCAAGAGGTTTTTAATGTTAAAGACGGAGACAATCCACTAATCATACTGTTTGATGAAAAGTAAACCAGTCATTCTTTTAAGCTTCATTTTAGGATGTCATTCTCCTCAAGTAGAAAAAAATAATTTGGAGATGACAGAAATTAGATCTTTAAGTGAATTGATTAATGAAAATTTAAATAGTGATATCTTTTATAAATTATATGAATTTGAGGCACAAAATGATGGATTGATATTTATTCTCCCTAATAGTTCTTGTTTTAATTGCTTTGAAGAATTAAACTCATCACTTAAAATGTATTTTGATCAAAATCCAACTATAAAACTTTATTTGTTTAGAAATGATAAAATAAAGGAAAGAGAAATTAGGTATTCATTACAAAGTGTTTTGCCACTTGAACAAATACAAATTTTTGATATTACTGATTACTCTTTTCTGAGTCAACATGAATTTTTTCCAAAGTTGGGATATTTCAAAAAGGGTAGAATTTGTTGTTTAGAAGTTTTTGAACAAGGGGATTATGGAAAGATTAGAAATTATTTTGATTATTTAGATTTTCGAAATTGATTTTATTTTAGGTTTTTTTGTGAGATCAGTTTTCCATTTTCCGGCAAGCTTTTTCTATCTTCAAGCACATATAAACCTATACACATGCCAGACCTCGCAGAAATTAACGAACCCATCTCAGAACTTTTCCACAAACCAAAAACCAAAGCAGACTGGGATCAATACAGACTAAGTAGAGAGCAAATTGAATTTTTTCACGAAAATGGATTTATCGCTGGGATCAAACTTCTTGATGAGAAACAAATTGAGGCTCTAAAAAGGGCCTTGGATGAAGTCATGGATCCTCAGCATCCCTTACATCATTTGTTCCATGAGTTTCACAGCAATGAGTCTGGAGATCCCAATAAGGTGCTTTTTCATTCTTTAGGCCATTGGCGAATCGCTGAAGCTTTTCATGATGTAATCTGGAATCCTGCATTTAGAATGGTTGCAAGTCAATTACTCGGAGATCGTGCAGTCCGATTTTGGCATGACCAACTCTTTTGTAAGCCCGCTCATCACGGGGGAAATGTGGCCTGGCATCAGGACTACAGCTACTGGACCCGAACTATAGAAATGCAACATTTGACTTGTTGGTGCGGACTGGATGATGCCACGGAAGAAAATGGCTGTTTGCAATATGTTCCCGGCTCGCATCGCTGGGGTTTATTGGAAAAGCCTGCACTTGCGGGAGAGATGGACGGTTTGAAGCAAATGATGACAGCTGAGCAGATAGCAGAGTTCAAGCCTGTAGCTATTCCATTGAAAGCAGGATATGCGGCATTTCATCATCCTTTGTTAGTGCACGGAAGCTTTGCCAATTACTCTGATCGCTCCAGGAAGGCTTTTGTTCTGAATGTATTTGCGGACGGAACCATTTCAAATTCAGATGAACCGCTTTTGGAGGGAGTGCCTGTAATTCCAAAAGGGCAAAAAATGGAAGGGAAATTTTTCCCGTTGATTTTTGATCCAGCGAATATTTAAAGACTGATTTTTTATAATTTTTTCTTAAAAGCAGTGCTTAGCTAATATTATGATTTATAAAAACCGAATCCGAGGCAAATAGATTTCTAAAGATCAAATAAATCCTGTAAAGTATTTTGATTTTTAGGGAGTCAGACCGGGGGGAAAGTTTAACTTAGCTGATTAAAATCTGAATAAGTCTACCAATAATCCGAGATTATTGTTGCTTGCAATATTTCAGACTTCAAATTTTATCTTTCAAAATTCTAACAATGGCTTCAGGATTATTTGCCCTTCTCGATGATGTAGCTACACTGATGGATGATGTCGCCAGTATGACCAAAGTGGCAGCAAAAAAAACAGCAGGAATTTTAGGGGATGATTTGGCGGTAAATGCCGAGAAAGCTTCCGGTTTTGTGTCCAATAGAGAGCTACCTGTGCTCTGGGCAATTACTAAAGGCTCCCTTTTGAACAAAATCATCATTCTCCCATTAGCTTTTTTGCTAAGTGCTTTTTTACCGGTTTCTATTACAATCATTTTAATCATCGGAGGTATTTATCTTGCTTATGAAGGTGCCTTGAAAGTCATGGAGTGGATCCTTCCAGAAAAAAACAAGGAAAAAGCCAAGCTCCAACCCGAATTGAGCAAAGTGCAAATTCTCGCGCTAGAGAAAAAGAAAATCAAATCTGCAATCACTACAGACTTTATCTTATCGGTTGAAATCATCATTATCACTTTGGGAGCGGTAGAGGGAGAGCCGTTTTTGAATCAAGTTTTGGTGGTCACCTTGATTGCATTAATCGCTACAGTGGGGGTTTATGGATTAGTGGCAGTAATTGTCCGTATGGATGAAATGGGGCAGAAGTTGATCAATTGGAATGAGGAGGACGACACCTTGTCTGATAAGGTTGGGATGGCCATGGTAGTAGGGCTTCCTTATTTGGTCAGATTCATCAGTATTGTTGGTACCATAGCTTTATTCTTGGTTGCAGGAGGTATTTTTACCCATAAAATCGACTTCTTCCATCATCTTCTCACAGGATTACCAACTATCTTAAGGGACTTTTTAATCGGTTTGATAATCGGTATTTTAGTATGGATTCCTATCCATTTGATAAAAACCAAGGTTTCAAAGAAAAACTAATTCCCATGAAAAGATTCCTTCCCTTGATACTTTGTGCATTTTTGATTTCTTGCGGGCTTAGCGCACAGCAATACCTACAATTTGAAGGAAAAGATGGACCCGGAAAGGGAAAACACATCGTTTTGGTAGCAGGAGATGATGAGTATCGCTCAGAGGAAAGCATGCCTATGTTGGCAAAAATTCTTTCAGAACATCATGGTTTTAAAACTACCGTATTATTCCCTATCCACCCTGAGACAGGTGATATAGTTCCAAACTATCAAAACAATATACCGGGCTTGGAGCAGCTCGCAACAGCAGATTTGATGATTATGTTGATCCGTTTTAGGGAATTGCCGGACGAGCAGGCACAGTATATTGAGGGCTTTTTGAAAGCCGGAAAACCTATCATAGGATTGCGCACCTCCACCCATGCCTTTGCTTATCAAAAGAATAAAGATTCTCGCTTCTCCAAATGGCATTGGATGAGTAAAGTGGAAGGTTGGGAAAGAGGTTTTGGTCAGCGGATTTTTGGAGAAACCTGGGTAAACCACCATGGAAATCATGGAAAAGAAGGAACAAGAGGATTGATAGATGGGGTAAAGCAAGCCAATGATCATCCTGTACTTCGCGGAGTGACTGATATATGGGGTCCTTCAGATGTGTATGGAATCAAACACTTGCCAGACGATGCCGAGATATTGGTATATGGACAGAGCACTGCAGAGCTCGATCCCAATTCTTCCTTGGTTTGGGAAAAATCCCTCATGCCTATAGCTTGGACCAAACCTTACCAAATCGAAAATGGAAAGCCCGGAATGGCTTTCGCTTCAACAATGGGAGCTTCTTTGGATTTCCAGAGTGAAGATTTAAGACGCTTGATTTTGAATGCTAGTTTTTGGCTACTGGGAATGGAAGATGACATCAAACCTGATCTATCGGTTGTTTTGGTAGGAAAATACGAACCTACTATGTTTGGTTTTGATACTTTTAGAAAAGGGATGAGAGTTTCTGATTTTAAGTAAAGTAAGCCTTAATGAATCAATAGCTAATAAGTATGATCTTATTTGTACCGATCATTCAGCCCTTTTCCTTCCAAGATCATGGGGATGATTTTCTCTAGGCGCGAAACTTGAGTTGCTTCCCGCTTGGCTTCTGTTATGTATTCCGCATACTCCTTTTGTTTATAGGGAGTAAGGAGTTCAAAGGCTTTTTTCAATTTTGAATCAGCCTTCAGTTTTTCTTTCAATAAATCTGGCAACTCCAACTCTTTTGATTTTTCTGGTTTCCAAACCAGTCCTTTCTGTTCGTTGGAAATAGCCTCCTGAACCAACTCTAAAAATACTTTTTCATCCAAATCCGCCTCAGATTCCATTCTCCATTGGCGCATGGCTTTGGTTTTTCCTTCCTGAGCATTGATCAAGACTTGATGCTGATCTTTTAAAAATACCCCATTATAAAACCAAACAGCGAAATGATGCTTCATTCCTGCAAAACCCAAGACGTTTTTTCCATCAAGGGTAAACACCGGCATTCCCCATTTTACAGTTTCAGTCAGTTCCGTAGCAGACTCTATTAAATTTCTGAGTCGGTTTTCCAGTTCTATCCATTGAGGGTTTTTGGGCATAGTAATGTGATTTTAGAGATAAGATGGTGGAAAATAATGAAATTGTTGAAACTCGCATTTATCGTTTTGCGGCTTTGCGTGCGGGAGATTTTCAGTGCCTGCCTACCGCAGGTACTAAAATATTTATCTGAAATGCATTTGAATAAATGCGCATATCTCCTAGTTTAACTAGCCTACCTCGTGAAGAACGAAACGGAATCATCACGCCTGAGGCAAGACTCGTGATATAGCCAGTGCTACTTTCTGTTTTCAAAGTATTTGTCGTCTTTTAAGTGTTACAAAGAGTCCGTGTGTAAATCCAATTATTATGTGTCCAATGATAAATAAAATTCCGAGTCCAAGTTGTCCAAGTCCGTATTCATCGTGTCCTGTCAATAGCTTGGAATAGGTAACCACAAATGTCATGTATGCAATTAGCACCAATGTGTGAACAGCAAATATTTTCCAAAATGACTTCCGTTTTGCTAACATTAAATATGTCGCAAGTAGCAGCAATGGAGAGGCTAAAAGTAATATGAGAAATACGCTATACATTTATTTTGCTGGTCTGTACATTGATAGATTTATTAAGGTTTAAGAGCTGGTCGATAAGAATTTTGTTTGTCACCCAAAGCAGTCCACCAAGAACGTAAGCAGCAATTTTCCAGTTTTCACCATGATAGATGAAGGAGTCGTGAAAAGTCTTTTCTATAACTACTTGCTCAAATGTCCACAGAATGAAATTCACAATAAAGCTTATAGCTGTCCAGCCAAATTTGTAGTTGGTTGTCAGGTAATAAAAAGTGATTTGCAAAACGAAAATTGTCAGGTAGATAACCGTCATAAAATACCAACCAATGTCAGGAAGCACAGCAAGCGTCCCTTCGACAATTAGTATAGTTAAAAGTGCCAGTCCAAGCCCTAGAAAGTAATGTATGGTCGTCTTTTTTAGCATTGGCTATACACTTTGTAAGCAGTATGTGCTTTATTCTATAATCATTTTATTGATTTTTGGTTGAACAATCCATATTCCAATTGGATAGAACCAAAATAGGAAAAATTCTCCTGCAAAGTCCGAAAAGTTAACTTCTCGTTGTAGTTCAACTGTTTTAAATGTCTTTGCTACAAAGTATAAAGAGTAAAATATGCAAAACATGGAGAATAAATGTAAAGGAACGATTACAGCAACTAAAACACCTATCAGGCCAACGCTTGGTTCTGTTCCATTTGTCATTAAACCGTTCAATTGGACTCCCATAAACAGAGTAACGAAAAGCAAGTAAACCATTGGTATAAAAAAGAAAATCTTAAATTTCTTTACTTTCATTTTTACATCTTCCGGTACTTTAATTTGAAGTCCAACTGCCACAGACCAAAACCAACCAAAAAATACTCCCGTGAAAATTATCATCATGATTGGGAAGAATTTCATATAGTTAAAAATAAAAGTTGGGTCAGGATTGTTTCCGGTTCCAACGTTTGTGAATATAGTTCCTACCATAAGGAATTGTAACATCATTGGAATTCCGAATGTCAATAAGAATAATTGCCAATGTTTAGCCTTTAAAAATTTTTCAGTCATTTTTATCTTACTCTAGTTTTTCTGTATAACTGTCAACTTATTTATTGTTAATATTTTTTAGTGACTATGCGCCCAGTTTGGATAGGTTTGCACGACTTTATATCTTTTTTTAGTCAATAGATTTTTACCTAATTCTGTCTTTTCAGACTCCTTGTCACTAAAAAGTTATGAAAAATAAGGAAGTCGTTAATCACTTGCAAGAGAGGTTTAGTCTATTAAGCAGAATTTGTTAGTTTTTTTCAAATTCAATTTTTCCAGTCTCTTTCCTTATTTTAATTCTCTCAAACCCAAAACCTATGAAAAATCTCCTGTCTCTTCTTGCTTTGGCTTTTCTTTTCTCCTGTCAGCAACCCCAAAATTCTACAGAAGTCAATATCTCCGAAATTCAGAAACCCCGAACCATCGTAACCACCGATGGAGAAATTGACGATGTGGATTCTTTTATCCGAATGTTGCTGTATGCCAATGAATTCAGAATTGAAGGCTTGATCTATTCTTCCTCCATGTGGCATTACAAAGGGGATGGGAAAGGAACTTCCTTTGTCTCCGAAATGGAGATGACCAAAAATATGTACGGAGCTCAGACAGATCTCCGATGGCCGGGAACCACTTGGATGAACCCGCTTTTGGATGCCTATGAAGAGGTTTATCCTAAGCTCAGTCAACATGCAGATGGTTTTCCCACAGCAGACTATCTGCGTTCAGTAGTCAGAGTAGGAAATATAGATTTTGAGGGAGAAATGGAAAAGGATACTCCAGGCTCTGACTTTATAAAAGCCAAATTGCTGGATGAGAATATGGAACCTATCTATTTGCAGGTTTGGGGTGGTACAAACACCATCGCACGGGCTTTAAAATCCATAGAGGATGAATTTAAATCGAGTCCGGAATGGGAGAAAATTTATCAAAAGGTCATAGATAAAGCTATCATTTATGCCATTTTGGATCAGGATGCTACCTATAGAAAATACATTGAACCTAACTGGCCGGATTTGAAGATTTATTACAACTCCAGTCAATTTTGGTGCTTTGCTTATCCCTGGAAAGAGGCAGTTCCTGAGTCACAGCATTATCTATTCGAAGGGGAATTTATGGGAAATGAGATTATCAATGACCACGGTCCTTTGCTTAAGCAATATTATAGCTATGGAGACGGGCAAAAGCAGGAGGGAGATGATGAGCATATTCATGGAGATCCTACTCAACTTGAAAATGCACAATGGGGATCTTTTGGGATTTTTGATTTTATCTCGGAGGGAGATTCTCCTGCCTTTTTGCACCTCATAGACGTGGGCTTGGATAATCTGAACCATCCTGAATGGGGTGGCTGGGGTGGTCGGCTGGTTCAGTCCTCCACCCAACCCAATCGCTGGGAAGATGGAGCAGCGGCACTAGATTATAGTCCTTTTAAGGATACCTTGGATCCCACTTATCCTCAAATCCGATGGATAGAGGCTATTCAGCAGGATTTTGCAGCCAGAGCAGATTGGTGCGTGAAGGATTACCCAAACGCCAATCATGCCCCTTTAGTTAAAGTAATAGGGACCGCCAGACCAAAAGCTAAAGCTGGTGCTAAACTCAATCTGGCAGTGGAAACTTCTGATCCGGATGGAGATGAGGTAGAAACCAAATTTTGGATCTATCAAGAAGTTGGAACTTACACCGGTAAGGCCAGCTTGAATGCTTCAGGGAATCAGGTAGAAGTTCAATTGGGTCCAAGCGCAACTGGTCAGCTTCATATAATCGCCGAAGTCAAAGACAATGGAATTCATCCCATGACTCGATATGCAAGGTTTGTAGTGGATGTAGAGTAGAGGCTAGAGATTAGATGCGAGAATATAGAAACTAGATGCGAGAGATTAGATGCAAGAAGCTAGAAATGAGATTCGAGAGACTAGAAGCGTGAAATACTGCCTACTGGCCACTGCCTACTGCAAACTACTTTTCCTCCAATGCCTCCCCATCAAACTGCACCCCTTCCCAACCGGAATTCATAAAGTTTCTGATGTTTTGATGGTCTTTTCCATTGGGGTTCAGCAACACATCTTTTCTGTAATAATCTCCAAAAAGTTGAAGGGCTTCTTCCTTGGATAATCCCTTCATTTTGGCAAAAGAAAGGATTTTACAACTCCCGTTATTATGCCCTGCTTCGTTGACTTCATTTCCATTAATAAAACGCGTTGGGGTAAAAGTATAGTGCTTTTCGATAAACTCGATTACCTCGGAAAATTGTATTTTATCGGGAGCGCTTTTCAGTTGGTCTAGCATATTAAGGATTGTTTTTTTTCACAAGTTGCAGTTTTTCTGATTATCAAGAAATCAAAAATTGATTGGTGGAAACAGGCTTTCAAGCAAGGTCATTCTGATCTGCTGTCTTCTGTCTTCGGTCTTCCTATTGCTTAAGCAAGGAAAATCCGGCAACGGATATAATTGCCGATCATCAGAATTTTAAAAAACATATTCCAAGCCTACAAAAAAGGATCTTCCTTCGGCTGGAATAATGCCTGGACCAGGATAACCTGCGGCTCTGCGGGTGAAATATCGTTCATCACTTAGGTTATTCACTGAGGTTTCGATTTTCAGACGTTTGATTTGGTATTGAAAAGTTAAATCCATTACCTGATAGGAGGGGATGATGCCTTCAACTGCAGAAGGAGTTCGCACAGCATTGGTGGCATCTGTGAAATGTTGCTGAACATAATTGTATTGAAAACTCATTCTGAATTTCTCCCTGCTAAATGAAAAGCCTGGCTTGATCATAACCGGAGGAACCAACTCCAATTGATTTCCTTCCACTCCTGACTCACCTGAGTTGATATACCTTGCCTGAATCAGGGAAATATTAGAAAATACAGAAAGCTTATACTTTTTATCATAGCCCAAAGCCTTGATCAAATTGACTTCTCCAAATGCCTCCATTCCTGCGCTATAGGCATCTGCTACATTGGTTCGAAATCTGAAAATCCTGAAATTCTCCGGATCAGTCTTCAACACTGCACCGATTCTGTCATTGTATCGGAGATAAAATAAGCTCACATCATAATTGAATAGATCGGCTTTATTCCCGCGAATACCTAAATCAAAGTTGTATCCGCTTTCGTCTTGAATATTTTCATCCACCACCAAATTGGGATTGTTTACCCGGATATCATTGAAATTGATAGATCTGTAGTTTTGGGAGAAATTCGCATAAATCTCCTGATTGGGTATGCCTTTGTAGCTGAGTCCTATCCCACCAAATAAAAAGGATCGGTCTCTGATTCTGGATTCATTTACCTGAAAAGTGGAGTCTACCGCAAAACCTGTTTGGGGATCCAGCTCCTTGGTAGTTTGGGTATAATAACCTTCTGCTTGGGTTCGTATCATCTCATATCTCAGCCCAGGGGTGATGCTGAAATTTGGGCCAACATTGAATACGTTTTCTGCAAATAGCGCCACATTTCTTCCCGGAAATTCATAGTCAGAATCTTCCAGATCGCCGGGATTCAAAAATCTGAAATCGGCCTCTTTTCCTGCCTGTCCCAATCCTTGTTTTCTAAGAGTTAGTCCCTGATAATACCTTGTTCCGATCAGTAATGCCTGTTCTTGCTTTCCAATTTGGTAGTTGTAGATCAGTCTAGCCTCAGAACCGAAATTCTTAAAATCATCTACAAATAAGTTTCTCTCATCATCCGTATCTACCCGGTCAATCCTCCCCAAATTTCCCAAGGCATCCCTTCCTCCGATCAATCCGAAATTTCTCCAGTTGAATCGAAGTTTTGCAGAGAGCTTGTAATCTACAAGTAGGGAAAAAAGGTTCCAATTGACCTGAAACCAGTTTCTTTCCCGAATGGACTGTCTTGCATTTTCTTCAAAAAGCGCATCTGTCAAGCCTCCAGGCTGCTGAGCCAGATAGTCCATATAGGTATATTGGCCCGTAATGCTTAGGTTTTCATTGGCTTCGAAAGTCAATGAGGTATAAGCCACTTTGGAATCAAATCCGCTATTGGGCCTCCAGCCATTTCCTCTTTTATACTGGAAAAAAGTATAATGATTGAACTTACCGACTTGTCCCCCAAGGCTGGAAAAGGTATTGAAAAAACCAAATGAGCCCACAGTATTCCGTAGAGTGACTTCTGCCTTTTTCTCTGGGTTCCCTTTTTTCATCTGGAAGTTCAGTAAACCGCCAAACTGAGTTCCATACTGCAAGGAGGCTGCTCCTCTTACCACTTCTATGCGTTCTACGCCTTCAAGTGATGGTGTGTAATAGCTTTCAGGATAACCTAAGGCATCGGCGCTGATATCATAGCCATTTTGTCTTACATTGAAATGGGAAGTTCTATTTGGGTCCAAGCCTCTTGCTCCAATGCCCAACTGTAATCCCGCCCCATCGTTTTCGTAGATATTCAGTCCCGGTACTTTGTTATAAGTCTGCCGGCTGTTGTTAGTTGCGAGATTGAGAGCCAGATCCTTCAGTTCTATTACCTCATTTTTCTTTCCTTCGAAAATATTACTTCCTTCAATAGCATTGAGCCTTCGAACACCAAAGGTATTGACGCGCTCATCTTGGATCGTCACATTTTCCAGTTCCTGGCTCAGTTCTTCCAGTTGAAAATCTTTTTTCAAAATTGCTTGATCAGCTCTTACTTCTATTTCTTCCTGAATGGTGCCAAAGCCCGTGAAAAAGACGACCATCCTATAATTTCCTGCCGGAACCCCAACCATTTCATAATTTCCCCTAGCATTTGTAATCGCTTGATAGTTGGTCTCTTTGAGATAAACCAAGGCTCCGGGCATCCCTTCCTTGCCACTTTTTACCGATCCTCTGATGATTACCTGGCTTATGGCGAGGTGACAGCATAGGATAAGAACTAAACTTAGGATGACTTTTTTCATTGATTTGAAAGTGGTAAAATCCAGTTTTTGGGAGCGAAACTATCTTTGATCTGGGTCAGGTCCTTATTAGGGTCCAAAAACAGCTGACTGCCTCTTCCATTTAGAGAGACATACACCTCAGCTCTAATTTCAGGCTTGGATATTCCTTGCTTTTTCAGGCTGTCCTCCAGAAAGTGAGCAAACTGAAGAATCATATCCGGTTGAGTGGACATCTGCTTTTCTTGCATGGGACTTAAATAGTCCTTTGGGTAGAGTTCCCAGCTTCTTCCTGTATCTGGATCTGTCACATGGAAGATGGCATAGCCGGCTTTTTCCATCAACATGACCCTCCAGGAAAATCTATAACCTTGCTCTGTCCAAAAAAGATTTCCGGGATAGAGCAAATACCTGAAAGGGAAAAGAATCTGAAAGCTGAAAAACAGAAAGAATAAACCTGTCAATAAGCTCAAATTCTGAGGCTTATATAGTATTTTCTCCTGTATAGCAACTTTTTCTTTATTGAAGAAAGCTTGAATTTTTAGATGCGTTTCAGCGCTAAAAAATACAGTAGTTAAGCCTATCATAATGAAAGGAAACATGCCGATTGGGAAAAGAATCCAGGTGGTAATATGAAAGACAACCACAGCCAAAAATGCCAAGCTTCTGTATTTTTTCGAGAATAAAAAGAAAGGGATGCTTAAATCATAAATGGCACCAAACCAACTGAAAAGGTATGCAACCCAGAGCTCATCTAAGAAAGGCCCAATCAATGGGAGGGAAGTATGAGGCGCTAACCATATTTTTAATGGAAGTGCTTCTATGAGCCATTCATGATTGAGCTTGGCTACACCTGCATAGAAATAAACAATCGCCAAGAGAAGCTTGACACTGAATATGAATCCATAGGGAACATGCGTGGCTACATTGTTTTTAATTCTTTGAGAGTCGATGGAGAAACTTTTATGAGCAGGCAAAAAAATCATCATAAAAGCCAATAAGCTCACAAAATAATAGTGATTCAAATAATTGGTCAGGTCAATCAGCTCCACATAAGTGAAGGACAGAAAGAAAATCACAGCGGAGACTCTATAAAACAAACCGAGCATGATGCTAATGCTCGATAGAATCATCAGTGCAAAAAGTACATACATCCAAGTAGGACCCGGATAGCTTACCCATTCGAAACCAAAATAGGAAAAATGGAAAATCGGCTCATTGTATTGGGTTTCTATCCAACCATACAATACAAATCGAAGAGTACTCCAAAGCATTAAAAAGCCAAAAAGCACCCTTAAATTACTTAAGGGTGCAATGCTACTTGGTTTGTTAAGAAATGCCAGGAATCTGTTGAGCACTTAATCTCCGTCGTTATCTTGATAGGAAATGAGAATACCTAAAGCGGAAGCCAAATCAACTTTGACAAGCACAACTGTTTTTTGAAGTTCCAAATAAGCCTCATTTGCAATGGTAGCTTGAGCTTCAATGGATCTACTGTATGGGTCAGAAATTTGATTCAGCTTGCTTAAGCTGTTCTGAAACTGTTGCTCCAAAGCGCTTGAAAGGCTTCCTCCTTTATACTGAGCATTCAGTTGATTGAGATATGCCAAAAGGCTTTGGGAGTTAGCTCCTTCTGAGGTTCTGGATCCTTTGAATACATCTATATAACCCTGAACATTGGATCTTGCCAAAAGCATACTATTTCCACTGTAATAAGCTTCTGCATTTTTAGGAATTAAAATTCCTTGAGATCTTTTTCCCAAAGGAATTCCCACCTTGGCATCTCTGGTAAATACCTCCAAAGACTGGGAAAGTGAATTGATCAATTGTCCTAAAGATGAACCTACATCAGTTCCTGTACGCTCCACAAAAGTAGAACGGTAATTTCCTTCTCCTGAATTCCAAGCCACGGATACTCTAGAAACCAAGGTTTGCATATCCTCAATGCTTGCTCTCAAATACTCTTTTCGGGTGGAGGCATTTGCATTGGTTGTGAAATCAGCAATGATATCAGCATCTGACTTATTATCTCCATAAAGCAAATAATCGATAGCCGGGAACCCTTTTTTGTTGTTATTGCTTAGAGATTGCAATTGGATATTACCTGTAGCGATGGCATTGTCAATTGCAAAATTATCTGTTGGAAAAGTGTTGACCTGTGCGCGTAGGGTCTGATCAAAAGCAGGCCCGAAGTCAAAGAATTCAACTTTTTGCCAGGCTACATAAGCTTTTATAAAGGTAGATCTAGCATTTCCCAAGGTAGCAGGGCTAGGATCATTCAAAAATGCCGTAATACTGGAATTCATGCCAGTCACCTCAGTATCCAACTGAGTATAAGCTGGTATAATAACTTGGTCTGCCAAGTTTTCCAGAAGAGGTTTTCTGTCAATTTGAACCTTTGTTTCTTCAGTTGAGTCAACGCAAGAAAACAGCATGACCAAAAGGCCTGCTGTTAACATAGAAAGTACTTTAATATTGATTTTAAAGGACATCTTTGATTGGGTTTAGTTCAGGATAAGCATTGCTTAATCTTTCTTTTGCTCTATTTAGACCATCCATAGTTACTTTCCAGAAGTTGCCTCCCTCACCAAAATCTTTGGTAAGGATGTCATTGATTTCCTGGTTAGTCAATTTCTTCATTGGGCTGTATTGGATAGCTTTCACAAAACCATAAGTTTCAGAAAGTAGGTGAAGCATGTTTCCGATATCGCCAGTACTTAGGGAGTTCATGGTTCTATTGATATAGTGAACTGTAGTTGCGGCAGTTACCAATTCATGTAGTTCGATGATTTTTTGCTTTTGAGTGTCTCTCAAAGCGTAGTCTTTCGCAACAATTGCTGCACGTCCGGTGATATAAGCTTGCATTAAGGGCTCATTCACATTCAAAGCTGCGTCTCTTCCATTGGTGTACTTGGCCCAGAATATATTTTCACTATCCTGCAGTACAGGATCTCCTGATGGGAAATCTCTCGGAACACCCCAGTATCCAAATGCTTCATCCCAATGATGCTCCATGGCAGTATAGTTTTTACCTTCTTCTAAAAGGGTATTCTCTATATCGTTGCCAATCTTGGATTCAGAAAGGTAAACGTTCATGATTTGGTCATAGAAAACCGCACCCATCACGCCTTTTTCAAACATCTCTTTGAATTCCCAGCCTTTTTCATTCACCAAGATGAAATTTCCGGAATTGCCTCTTTCGATCAAACCTGCTACTCCGTCTGAAGCTGTAGTTCTATTTTGAGCCATTTTGGCACTTGTAGAAGCTGCCTCACTCAATACAGACTTGATGAAATTAACCTCAGCAGGGTTGGTTTTATCTTCTAGTTTCTTGCTTGAGGCATTCAGTTCACTGCTTTCAAAAGGGCTGTTGTTATTTGAATACATGTTCAACAGCTTCGTAAGCGAGATTTCAGAACCATCATTTGCAGAAGAGATGTAGTTCTTGATTTCAGTAGTCATGTTCAAACGATCAGTTTGACCTTGATAACTTACTGTAGAAGAGCCGTTGCGCTCAAAGCTGTATGTATTAGGGATAAGGATACTTGGCTCTTCATTCGTGCTTTCACAGGCGAAAAATGGAGCCAAAAGGGAAACAAATAGTAATTTTTTGAATTTCATACTAGTTGGTGATGCTACCTTTTATTTAGACTGATTTTAATTACCCGACAAAAGTAGGGGCTCGGGTTAAAAAATCAAAGGTTAATTAGATTAATTTTAAATAAGAATAAGATAGGTAAAAAAACAAGAGGGTTGAGTCACTCAATACTAGTTGAGCTCTAATAAATTAACTTCAATTAAAAGTGTTTTTGGTCTATTTAAATTTTATTCCCGTAATGCTTTCACAAAGGCCTAACAATCGCTCTTGATAAATGGGATCATTTACAGCCTCATGACAAGGTTTTATTCGTTTGTGAAAAAAATAATGACCCGAAATCATTGCCTCTTTTTCCTGACTCTCTGCCAACCAAACCTGGGTTTCCATTCCTTTTTGAAGGTCGTCAGTAGCATTTTTACCGCCCATTTTGGTAGGAACCCAGCCGGGATCGACAGAATTAGAAAGTGTATTTGGATAGCGCTTTGCCAAAGCAGCAGCCAAAGTGCTCACCATTAGCTTAGTGTCAGAGTAATTGATGGAAGGTAAATCCTCTTTTCTGTAGATTGGTCTGCCGCCTAAATGCATTCCAGAACTGAGATATATAAGCCTTTTGGGGAGTTCCATAAGTGCTGTTAAAGAATAAGGAGCTAAAACATTCACCTGAAAAAGTGTTGCCGAATCGGCAGAGTAAACTCCGGCATTATGAATGATTGAATCCATTTTTCCGTGTACATTGACCTGGTCAGCAAGACTTTTTACTTCCTCCATCTTTGCTAAATCACCCACCAGAATATCAGCGGCCTCAGTAATTTTTCCGGCAAGAACTTCTTTCTTCTCTGTATTTCTGGCATGAAGAAAGACATTGTGCCCTGATTGAATCAATTTTTCAGCGGCCAGTTTACCCAAGCCATCGGATGATCCTGTTATAAATATCTTAGCCATTTCGTTTCCTTATTTCTCCATTGGATGCATTCGCAGTAATTCTTCTGCATTCCAGAACCCTTTTTTATCTTGAACCCCCTGCCTCACTTTCTTTACCAACTCAGGGGAAATAGGGGAAGCTTGATTTCCGAAAGAATTTCTCACATAAGTTAATACGGCAGCAACTTCAGTGTCATCCAACATTCCCTCATAAGGTGTCATAGGAACCTGACCAGGATATTGTCTTCCCGCCACCTCGATAGGGCCCATAATCCCTTTCAACACAATTTTGATCAGACGCTCTTCATTTCCGGTTACCCATGGAGTTCCCTTGAGTGGAGGAAACTGTGAGGCAGTCAAACCATTGCCATCCAATTGATGACAAGTAGCACAAAATCCCTCTCTCGCATAGATTTCCTTTCCCAAAACAAATAATTCTCGATCTGAACCTGTCAGAGAGGACTTGATGTCTTCTTCTTTCTTTTGAGCTACCGAGAGTCCATTGATATGAGCCACGGCAGTTTCCAAAGTTCTCGGAATCCAGGTGTTATCCTTGGGTTGATTTTCTGCCTCAGCTAAAATCGGCAAGCCTTTCTCCCTAGGTAACCAAGAAGCCGCAGCTATTGCTTCCATTCGCACCCTGCCATGAGGGTCTTTGACAGCCTGCATCAATAATTCAGCTTGATTTTCCACCTGATGCCCAGTATACCGAAGCACCCTTGTGGCAGCAGCTCTTACTTTATGATCTTCAGACTTTAATAAATCATTTAATAAGGATTGATCAACCTGATTGATTCCCCAAGTTACCCACAGGGCTTCCAATCTATGATGCTCATAATTTGGATCATTTTTATCCAAATTTTTGACCCATTCAGCAACAGCCTCACTGACTTGCTTTGGATCCCTCCCTCTCAACTCTCTACGGGTTCTGTAGCGGGTTCTGTATTCGGGCAATTTTAAATTTTCCAGGAGTTCAGGAATTTCTGCTCCGTCTATTTTTGCGGGAATTACCAAGGGTCTGGAAGGGTAGGTGACCCGATAAATTCTACCGTGAACATGGTCTCTGAGTGGGTCACGGGCATTGTGCTGCATATGTCCAATCAGGATATTATGCCAATCCACAATGTAAAGTGATCCATCCGGCGCAAATTCCAGATCGACTGGCCTGAAATTTCTATCTGTGGAACTGACCAGATCCTGTCGGTATTCGGCATGGAAACCCACCGAGTCCTCTACAATTTGATGCTGCTTGGTTCCCAAAAAGCCAATGGTATTATTTAATAAAATATCTCCCTGAACTTCATCCGGAAAATGCCTGCTGGAAACAAATTCCAGACCTGAAGTAGGTCTTACCATTTGCTCCTGCTCAATCAGGTTTGGTCCTTTGAAGTTATTGTTGCCATAGCGTGGAAGCGTAGACCCCGGAAGCATCCAGTTGAGATTGGGGCCCGAAGTTTCGAGATAAAAGTTTTGTCCCCAATCATCAAAGGCTATCCCCCACGGATTGGGAATGGGTACCTGATTGACTCTTTCAAGTTTATGTCTTTTGGGTTCATAGCGATAAAAACCCCCATTAGTAGCTCTTACAGGCCCATAAGAAGTTTCCACATTGGTGTGCAGAAATACGCCTTCGGCCATATAAATAGCGCCTGATTCATCAGTAGTATAGGCTGATATCGCGTGATGGGTATCATGATCATCAAACCCTGAAAGTAGAATGGTCTTTTTATCGGCTTTATCATCCCCATTTGTGTCTTGCAATAAAACCAAATTGGGAAGTTGGGACACATAAACCCCTTCCGCAGCCAATTCAAATCCCACAGGTAGGTGTAAATCTTCAGCGAAGACGGTTTGTTTATCAGCTTTACCATCTCCGTCAGTATCTTCCAAAATAATAAGCTTATCCTTTGGCTTGGGATCGCCAGGTTTGTAGTGGGGATAACTTGGCATCGTAGCTACCCAAAGTCTACCTTTATTGTCAAATGAAATTTGGACAGGGTTGGCTAAGTCCGGAAAATCCTCTTCTGAAGCAAATAATTCGATTTTATATCCTTCAGCGACTTTTAAACTTTTAAGTGCTTCTTCACCATATTTATACTCCAAACTCCCATTTGCCTGAGGATTGTAATTGGTTTCCACCTCGGGAAGAGAGCGGGTTCTTGCATCTGCTGCTGCCAGATCATATTTCTTTCCTGAATTGGCTTCCCAAATTGCGGAGTCGCGATTAGCAGTCATTTGCCTGATTTTCTCCAGTTCGTAAGGATAATTATCCGGGCCAAAAGGGTCATAGCGACGTCCGAATACGTGAACTCCATTAGGTATTTTATAGTCATTGTGCCATAACCAGTTTTTCTCCATGACAGCTGCATGAATTTCAGCGAGATGTTGTTCAGCCTTTCTTTTTTCTTTTCCGAAAAGTTCATCTGCCAAAAAAGTAGCAAAAAGCTTGTAGCCATCCTCATTGAGCTGTGATCCGTCTATTGTTAAATCCTCCTTTTCAGAATTATACCATTTTTGGCTGGCAGTAAAAGCGTTAACAAAAACGATTTCATGTTTTTTGGCCACTTCCTCCATACCTCGGACATATGCTTCAATGAGTTCATTTTGGGATTTTCCGTCTGGGACATCTAAATGATCGCTGAGATCTTCGATAGCTATAGGAGACACAAGGGCCAGTTGAGGGGCAGTCTTCCCATTGTACTGTTGAGCTTTGGAGTGGGTTATCCATGCCTCTAATTCTTCTTTGAAAATGGGGAGTTTTTCCAAGCCCTGAAAGGACTCATTGAATCCAAAGAATCCCACCACAATATCTGTTTGAAGCCTAGTCAACCATTGATCTGGCTTTTCTAAAAATCCCTCACTGTTGGAATAGGTGGCATACTCATCTTGAAAAACCTCTGCACCAGGAAACGCCCAGGGGTCATTGGTTCCGGATCTTGGTCTAAAGCCGGGAGTATCCCCTGGATCGCATAGATTTCTGATAAATAGCGTGCTATCTGGGTAACGAACATGCATTTCTGTTTCAAACCATCCATATTCCATCATTCTTGAGCCAAGGTTATTTCCCACCAAAGCTATATGTGCGTTCTGATGTAGCTGGACTGTCATTTTCTCCTTACAGGAAGAAAAAAAAGCTGTGAGCAGTAATAAACAGATGATTGAAAATTGCTTCATGGGTTGAGGTTATTTAGGCTGAAAGGATCCAGATTTTTTAGGCTTTTGAAAAATCTACTCTTTCTGAATTGATATCTCTAAAATATCTCCTTTCTGTCAAAACAGTCGAATTATTCTGAAAATACTCCTGAAATAAGGATAAAGTAAGTTGAAATTTTATGTAAACGGTAGATTGATTTGCAAGAAATTAAAAGATAAAAAAACTAAATTCAGGCTTGTACTAGCCCAATTAACCTATGAAAACCTTTCAGAATATATTTTTCATAATTCTTCTTACCGGGATCAGCTTTTCATGTGCCAAAAAAGAAGAATCAAGCCTGCAATTGACAGAAATCCCAAAAATTGACAAACTGAAACTTCCTGATGGATTTGTTGCCGAATTACTCTATAGTCCCGGAGAAATGGATCAAGGCTCCTGGGTTGCAATGACTTTTGATGATAAGGGCAGAATGATCACCTCGGATCAGTATGGGTTTTTATATCGTTTGGAGCTGCCTCCCATTGGTTCGGATACCTCAGTAAAACCCAAAGTTGAAAAATTGATTATCGGAGATATTGCAGAACCTCAGGTAGGAATGGGGTATGCACAAGGGCTACTTTATGCCTTCAATTCACTCTATGTCATGGTCAACCATCATTCAAATGAGACTTTTGCGAAGAGTACAGGGTTGTATAGAATTCAGGATTTGGATGGGGATGATCAATATGAAACTGTTTCCACTATCCGACTTTTAGAGGGTGAACCGGGAGAACATGGACCTCATTCTATGAAACTTTCTCCGGATGGTCAATCCATAGTTTTGGCAGCTGGAAATCACGTAGATGTTCCAGAAATGGATCACTACAGGCTTCCTCGTGTTTGGAGGGAGGATAACCTTTTTCCATTGATCAAAGATCCTCGGGGACATGCCAATAACCGAGAGGCACCGGGAGGTTGGATTGCCAAAATTGATCCGGAAGGGAAAAACTGGGAGTTGATTGCAGCCGGATTCAGAAATGAATTTGACATAGCATACAATGAAGTAGGGGATCTTTTTACCTATGACTCAGACATGGAGTGGGATTTTGGGATGCCTTGGTATAGACCTACCCGTATCTTGCATGTGACCAGTGGAGCTGAGTTTGGCTGGCGAACAGGAAACTCAAAGTGGTCTCCTGAATTTCCGGATAACTTACCTGCTGTATTGAATATTGGACAAGGTTCCCCAACCAATGTGATGTTTGGAACAGAAGCCAAGTTTCCAGCACAATACAGAAAAGCCTTACTCGCTTTCGACTGGAGTTTTGGGATAATTTATGCTATTCATTTGATTCCTTCTGGAGCAAGCTATGAAGCTACTGCAGAAGAGTTTATTTCGGGGTCCCCTTTACCTTTGACAGATGGAACCATAGGGCCGGATGGGGCCATGTATTTTGCCACTGGAGGCAGAAGGTTGGAGTCGGATTTATATAGAGTTTATTACAAAGGTGAACCTGAGGCCGCTGAGCCAATGGAAGTAGCAGACTTGCCTGAGGCTGCAAAGATTAGAAGAGATTTGGAGAAGTATCATTCTAAAAATGCAAGTTCAGAAGGATTGGATTTGGCCTGGGCAAATCTGGCTCATGCTGACCGATTTGTTCAATATGCTGCCAGGTTAGTATTGGAACATCAACCTATTGAGCTGTGGAAATCCAAAGCATTGAATGAATCAGATCCTGTGAAAAAGACTCAGGCAGTCTTGGCTTTGGCTAGACAAGGCAAGGATACAGATGCTGTGCCTATGCTTCGATCATTAATGGAGATTGACTATGCAAGTCTATCAGAAAAGGCGAAAGGAGACCTATTGAGAACTTTTGAGGTGATTTTATATCGTTATGATCAGGCTGCAACACCAATCAAGGCAGACTTAGTTGCTTATCTCAATCCTAATTTTCCCGCAAAGGATAATTTGCTTAACCGTTCTCTCGCTGTCCTATTGACTCATCTGGATGCTCCTGATGCAGTGGAGAAAACTTTGGCTTTGTTGAAAAATGCCAAGGATGATGAAAATTATCAGAAAACAGTCACTTCTTCTTCGGAATTGATTTTCCGAAACCCTCAATATGGATTGGATATAGCCAATATGTTGGCCAATGTTCCTCCTGCTCAGCAAACCTATTTTGCGACTGTTTTGGGAGGTGCTAATTCAGGCTGGACCGAAGATACCAGGAAGGAGTATTTCTCTTGGATTAAGAATGCTTTGACCAATTACAAGGGAGGAAGGAGCTATGTTGGTTTTTTGGACCGGGCTAGAAAGATGGCTTTGGCTAAAGTTGCGAAAGAGGACTTTGACAGATTTGATGAGCTATCAGGAGGAAAATTGTTGACAAGCAGTGGGAATGATTTGGCTGGGGAGGGGATTCAGCCTGAAGGTCCAGGGAGAAGGTGGACCGTGGAGGAAGCTTTGCCTTTGGTAGACAGCCTTCAAGCTAGAGATTTTGTAAGAGGCAAAGCCATGTATGCCGCAACCCTTTGTCAATCCTGTCACAGTATGCAGGGTGAGGGCGGAGTGATTGGTCCGGATTTGACCCAATTGGAATCTAGGTTCTCTAAAAAGGATATTTTAGAAGCTACGATTAATCCTAGTCAGACTATTTCAGAGCAGTATCATGCCACGGTTTTTGAATTGAAAGAAGGTGGGTCTATAGTCGGAAGATTGACCGATGAAGATGGAGCCAATTATTATGTTTCTCAAAACCCATTTGCTCCGGACCAATTGAGAAAGATTCCTAAAAATACGGTTGCTTTCACTAAAAATTCCGAGGTTTCAATCATGCTTCCAGGTTTGATAAACAGATTGAATGAGGAGGAGTTGAAGGACTTAATGGCTTACCTGATTTCCGGTGGAAATGAAAATCATCCGGTATTTCAAAATAAGGCCACAGCTCAAAAATAATATAAGGCACAATCATCATTCATTCTGAGAAATATGAAAAATATAATTTTCTATCTGGTTTTAATTGTCGGGTTAATTGGGTGTAAGAATGAATCTTCTGATTCTTCAGAAACCGGAAAAGAAGTGGAGACTGTACAAGTGATTCCGATCCAAACTCCTAAGGGAGAATTTAAAGTTTGGACCAAAAGGGTAGGAGACAATCCTACTATGAAAGTATTATTGCTTCATGGAGGGCCCGGAATGACTCATGAACAGTACGGTAATTTTGATGAGTATTTACCTCAGGAAGGAATAGAGTTTATTTGGTATGATCAATTGGGCTCTGCGCATTCAGATCAGCCCGAAGATTCTTCTCTATGGACAATTGAGCGCTTTGTGGATGAAGTGGAGCAAGTGAGAAAAGCCCTAGGTCTAAACAAGGATAATTTTTATTTACTCGGTCAATCATGGGGTGGTATGCTGGGGATGGAGTATGCATTCAGACATCAGGAAAACCTGAAAGGTCTTATTATCTGTAATATGATGTCAAGCTTGGATGAGTATGAAAAATACGCCAAAGAAGTGCTAGGGCCTCAGATGCCAGCAGAAGTGTTTGCTGAAATAATGGAGATCGAAAAAAATATGGACTTTGAGAATCCGAGATACATGGAATTACTGGAAGTTCACCATTACCCTCAGCATGTATTAAGAATGCCAGCAGGTCAGTGGCCTGAGGAAATTAACCGTATGATGACTCAGGTAAACCCTGATGTATACATTTATATGCAAGGATATAGTGAGTTTGGAATTACTCCTGGTGCAAGTTTAGAAGGTTGGGATGTAAGAGAAAAGCTAAAGACTATCACTGTTCCAACTCTAGTGGTTGGAGGATCCCATGATACTATGGATCCTAAGCATATGGAGTGGATGTCCAAACAAATGGGAAATGGAAGATTTTTACTTTGCCCAAATGGTAGTCATCTAAGTCAATATGATGATCCTTCCCACTTTTTTCCCGGAATAATCAAATTTATCAAAGATGTAGATTCTGGAAGTTTTTAAAGCTTCAATCACAAAACCTGATACACCACAATAAAGTGGGAGAGTGTACCTAAAAGTACGAATACGTGCCAAACCGTGTGAAAGTAGCGTCTATTGCTCATGATGTAAAAAATCACCCCTAAGGTGTAGCTCAAACCTCCTGCAGCCAGCCAGAAAATATTTTCAGTACTTAAGTTCTGGATGATGGAATCATAAATAAACACTGAGATCCAGCCCATCAGTAGGTATAAACCCACTGACACAAATTTGAAACGGCCGGTGAAGAAGATTTTGAAGAGAGTTCCGACAAGAACAAAACTCCAGATCAATCCTAAAAAAGGCAACGCTTCTTCTTTGGGCAACACAGCCAAAACCATGGGTGTGTATGTTCCTGCAATCAGGAAATAGATGGAAATATGATCGCTCTTTTGAAGTAGAGCTTTCCATTTTTGATTGGAAACAGCATGATAAAGCGTAGAGCTTGCGTAAACCATCAGCATTCCCAAACTAAAAGCAATAGCGGAAGCAAAAGTCCAAGAATCATTGCTTTCAAAGGCTTTCCATAATAAAAAAGGAATTCCGATTAAGGCTAGCAGAACACCAATCCCGTGAGAAATTGTATTTGCAATTTCTTCCATTTTGGTTTGGGGACGTTTTGATTTTTTGCTTGCCATACTTAAATCGAAGAAAAATCAGGCCAAAATAGTTCGGGGAATAAAAAAATGAGGCTGTCTCATAAATCGGTCTAATGTCAGCCTGAGCGCCTGCCTGTCGCAGGCAGGGAGTCGAAGGCTATTTCTATTGTTTTAAGCACATTTCGATCCCGTACAGTTGTCGGGACGCTCAATGTGACAATTTTCACCTTTGGGACAGCCTCATTAAGAAGTAATACTTTTTTATTTAGAACTGGCTTTTGAACTGTTCCATTTTTTGATCTACCATAGTATCCACTGGGAAAGAAACCATTACACCTTCCCAAGCCATAGTCACAGTAGCCACCTTATTGTCTCCTGCAGAAATATGATATTGCAATCTTTCTGTATTGCCACCTCTTTGAGTGCTTGCTTTGAAAGAAACAGCATCATCTTTAGCTACTGCCTCTTCGTCTATTTTACCATCTTTCATGTAGGCAAAAACAGAAGCGGCTTTACTGTTTAGATGCACTGTCCAGTCGCCAGACTCAGCTGGAGTCATGAAAATAGAGTATTTACCCGCTCTAAGCGTTTTACCACCCACACTTACTGGAGTGCTGAATTCAATTACAGTTTGAGCATTTGCACCAGCTCTCCAAGTCACTCCATACTTTTCTATTTCTCCAAAGATTTTTCTTCCCTTGACAGCAGGAGAAGAGTAATCAATGCTGATTTTAGTGAATCCTACCACCTGCGAAACAGAAGCTGCAGGGCTTAGTGCAGGGCTTTGCAACTGCGCAAAAGCTGAAAATGAGCTTGCCAACAATAGGGCAAATGCTAAAAAAAGAGATTTTGAATTTTTCATATCTGTTTGGTTTTGGGTTTTGTTTGGAAAGCTAACAAAAAATAAGGAAGCTTGTTTGATGTGGGTTGTTCTTTATTTGATTCCCATATAAGACCTGATCAAAGTGTCAAAATCACCCAAAGATTTGTCGTTATATACTTTTATGAACTGTCCAAACTGTAAAAATCCATAAATGAACGGGTTGGAAGACACCTGATCGTAGTTTTTGTTGAAATATTCTTCTACCGTCATCCCTTTAGGTACCGGGTTTGGTAAGATACCCATGATGTTCTGCGCAAAATCATAACAGGATTTCAGATTAGCCTCTTGCCCATGTTTTCTCCACCATTGCATCCCAATTTGATTGGCAAAAAGTTCGTTTTTGTAAGAGCCTTTTTCGTCTCCTTTCACGAAAAACTGAACTCCATGTCCCAATTCATGCGGGAGGTAGAAACCATTGAAGAATAGTCCGAATAGGATTTTCCCTGCTTCTTTAGAACCACCCATTTGATCAAAAAAGCCGATTGCTTCTTTTTTTAATTGGTCCCAAAGAGGAAGGTTTACTGTTTTGGTGGAAGGGTCAAAGAATACTAAGGCAGGGGTGGTGTTGATAATCACTTTTACATCAAATTCCTGAGAAGGATTGATTTGGTGGATATCTGAAACAAATTGATTGGTGATGCTTTTTCCATCAGCAATTAATTGATCTGTAGAGGAAAAAGTATGAAACCAATCATTAGGGATGGTTGACATAATTAGAAAATTTATTGAATTTGAATATAGGAAATTAAAGCGTTAAAAATTGAATATCAGCTGTTTTTCCAATCCCATAATACAATTTCCCATTCCTCATATTCATCCTGAAAAGTGTGGATAGTTTGAAAGCCAATCTTTTTATGAGCGCTTAAGGAACGTAAGTTTTTTTTTGAGATTTCGGTAATGGCAAAGTCATATTTCTTGCTGAATAATTCTTTGTATGCAGCATATGCATTTGCAAATAGACCTTGTGACCTGAATTCTTTGGCTACGCAAACTTGCCCAATCGCCAGGTAGCTATAGCTTGATATTTTCTGGCCTTTCCAATCTATTTGGTCAAACTGCTCAAACATGGGTAAGAGCATTGGAATAGAAGTTCTTGAACCAGGCGGCATGGCCAAAATGTAAGCGATCACTTCATTGTCCTGGATGGCGATGAGTTGCTCTTCAAACTCATTCAACTTTGTTAAATCTTCCAAACTGTGACATACCCGAACGAAGCCTTCTTTTTGAATAGTTTCAAGACTTAGATTTTGCAAAAGATTGGCTTGCTGCAAAGCAATTATTCCCTTGAAATCCTCACTATTTTGAGCTTTTCTGAAGTGATAGTCCATATTACTTAAAAATGGAAGTCTTTGTTAATTAATAAGATAGGATTGATTAATTCAGGGTTTCTGGCCGTATCTATCTTGAAAATTGAAGATAAATTGAAAATAAATTAGTTCGAAAGAAACAGGAAAAATAAAATATTGATGTAGGTATGAAAAAGAAAAAAGTAAAGGTGTCTAAAAGCCTTACTTCATTGTCAAGGGTAAGAAGATTGATATAAAACCAATTAATCTCCTTCACTTAGAGAAAAACTTCCATCCCCCTTAAAGGAAGTTAGAGTGATAGTGACTTGCCATATTCCTGGAGAGCCAGAGGCAGTTACACCGGAGAAAGAATCCGGTTCAGTCCCACCTCTAAGGGACCTATTTAATACTACTTTTCCATTTGAATCCTTAACCTCCATGTTGAATGTTCCAGAACTTGTGGAGGTAATGTCGGCATTGTAATCGGCAGTTCTTAAATTGTTTCTCCATAAAAAAGTTTTACTGCCACTGCCTCCATTACCTGTAAAGTCCCCATCCACGTCTCCATTAAAATCATCTCCATCTTCGAAAAGCACCTGTCCATTAATTGAAATCCTAATATCCATGGATGAATCCTCTTCTGAGGTACATCCAACCAATGATATTGCCAAAAGAAGAGTGACTATTTTCAAATATTTCATAGGAATAAAGAGCTTAATTTTGGACAATGATACATATATTCTATCACAAAAAGAAAGCCAATCTTTTTATAGACTGGCTTTCTTTAATCAAGTAGTAGTTCAATTACTTAGCATTGAATGTAATATTTGCTAAAATAAATGTTCCAATTTCAGCTCCACCTTGAGGCTCACTGACAATGTAGAGTTTACGTTTCTTTCCATCTGTTTGGCCCGTGACAGGAATAGTTACCTGATCATAGATTACTGGCATTCCAGGCGCCTTTTGTTGATTTTTCTGAACAAATGTACCTTTAGCCAAAACTTCTCCAGTTGGGCTATCTAATCTGATTTCGAAATCTACTGCCGTTGTCAAAGGCTCTACAGAAGCGGTAGTCAATGTCACAGATCCAACTCCCGTCATGTCTGTGGCAGGCAGTGAGAAATGACCTTTTTGACTTGGCACCATCATGAGATTATTTCCGTCAAAAGACATGGCCGTATAGGCTTCCATATCTCCGGATCTTCCTAAATCAATGGTGTTGGCAGTCAAAACTATCGAGCTGCTTCCTGACAAGGGTTTGATGTTTTCTCCACCTGCGTCAGTGTAGGATGCATTGATTATTAAGGCTCCTTTTGGTGAAGGGGTTTTGCCTAATGTTGGATCTAAACTGCCTTTAGAAGCTAAGCTCGGTTTTTGTTCACCTTTTAGAGAAAGTATAAAGGTAACCAAAGCTTTCAAATCTGATTCTTTCAAATCTGGGTTGGCTGGCATTACTGTTTCGCCCCAGACTCCTCCGCCACCATTTTTGATTTTATTCATCAAATAGGCAGCATCTCTATTTCTATACTTTTTGGCTACTTCTGTATAGGCAGGTCCCACTGAAGCCTCGTTTTCTTTGTGGCAGGTTTTACAGGTAAGCGATTGCACCAGAGCTTTTCCAGTCATAGCTTCGCTCATTACTTTGTGGCCCATGTCAGCCTCTGCTTGATCCAACCCTTCGATGTAATCAGCAGCTACATACAAATTGCTCAAATCATTGGAAGCTTCAGGATGATTCTGGTCAATTACCGTGATTTGGTAGTTTACTTTTCTTCCAGGGAAATAGAAGGATTGATTACCCTCTACTTTTATACTCACTTCAGGAGCTACATTTCCCACATATACATTTGCTTTAGGCCCTTTTCCTTCCATCCCTGCCGGATCAGAAGCGATGACCGTCACTTCATACTCACCAACTGAATCAAAAGTGGTGGTAAGTTTAGGTTCTGTGGTTTTTTCTGTTTTTCCATTTCCCAAGTCCCAAACATAGGTGATTGGGTCTTTTTCAGGATCTGATGCTTGGGCAGTAAAGGTAACAGACAATGGTGCCAATCCGGAGGACTTATCTGCAGTTACAGATTCAACTGCAGGAGGTCTATTTCCTCCGTTAAAATCTATTCTTGAAAGTCCAGCGTCAGGATTTTTGCTAAACCAGCCATTTCCATA
The DNA here is from genome assembly GCF_002376385.1 of Algoriphagus sp. UBA3586. Lineage (NCBI taxonomy): Bacteria > Pseudomonadati > Bacteroidota > Cytophagia > Cytophagales > Cyclobacteriaceae > Algoriphagus > Algoriphagus sp. UBA3586. The sequence goes on from NZ_DFMT01000004.1 coordinate 27,718, forward strand.
TTCCAAAATATAAATTTTGCCATCTGGCCCCATTTCCATATCTATCAAGGAGTTGAATTTGGTATTGGGCATGAAAGGCTCCATTTTGGAGAAGTCACCGTTTTCTTCCATAGTGACTACTTTAACCCAACCTCTAATCCAATCATAAATGAAGAGTTTGCCGTCGAAATAATCAGGCATTTTGCCTTCACTTTGATACAAATCGGAATAATAAACTGGTCCTGCCATCGCATTTCTACCTCCTGTTCCTACTTGTGGGAAGTCAGGTGATGCTGCATATGGATACCAAATGAATGCCGCTTGGGTGGCAGGTAATTCTTTGAGACCGGTATTATGAGGTGAATTATTGACTGGCTTTGCAGGATCAAACTTCAATCCGGATTTTCCAGCGGCATAATCATACTCAAAATAGGTGTAATTATTTCCAATAGCATAAGGCCATCCGAAATTACCGGCTGTTCTTGCTTGATTGACTTCGTCATAGCCTCTCGGGCCTTTGGTGTCTAATGAATCATTGCTGGCATCTGGACCTACTTCACCCCAGTATAGAAAACCTGTTTTTTGATCAACGGCAATTCTATAAGGGTTTCTATTTCCTTGAACGTATATCTCAGGTCTGGTATTAGCAGTGCCTTCAGGATAAAGATTGCCTGCAGGGATAGTGTAAGATCCATCATCCTGAACCTTGATTCTAAGTATTTTTCCTCTTAGGTCGTTGGAGTTTCCGGAGCTTCTTCTGGCATCCCATTGCTTTCTTCCCTCTCTTCCGTCCAAAGGAGCAAAGCCACTCAGGACATATTGGGAATCATTTTGGTTGAATGGGGTAGAGTTGTCACCAGTCGATAAATAAAGATTTCCATCCTTATCAAATGCGATGGAACCACCAGTATGACAACAAATATTTCTATCTGAAGCGACGTCTAAAATTACTTTTTCTGAACTCATATCCCAAACACCGTCTTTGAAGACAAATCGGGAAAGTCTGTTTATTTCCGCATCACCTGCTGGAGAATAGTAAACAAAGACAAAATTATTGGAAGCATAGTTGGGATCTTTCTGGATTCCCATCAATCCCTCTTCAGCATTTACGCCGGGCACTTCAGATTTCCAGTAAACATTCAGTTTGGCGACCTCTTCTAACTTCTCAGTTTCATTATTAAAATAAAGAATTTCACCTCTTCTTTGAGCCACCAAAATATCCAGGTTGGGTAAAATGGTCATTTCTGTTGGCTCGGTAAACTCACCCATGGAAAGGTAAGTCTTGGTAAAGCGATTTTCCTCAGGAGCTCGCTTGCTTGTGGCTGCGGTATAATCCAATTCCAGATTTTCTCCTATTGCATATTGAATCCCTGCCAATAAGTGCTTGAGAAAGTCTTCTTCCTGATAAGACTCCTTGGTATGGCCACCACCGGTATAAAATGCTCTTCCTCCATCAAAGTCATGATACCATGCAATTGGGTGCTCTCCCATATCCAGTCCTCCTTGGTAAGAAGATTCATCAAGCATCAAAAGTTTTTTGGTATCGGGATTTACCTTTTTATAGCTGTACCATTCGTCTGTTCTTTCCCATGATTCAGGAAGAAAATTGACGGAAGGGTGTTTTTCAGCAGTTCGTGTTACGATTCCCTTCTGAACATTTGGATGAGGGTCATTGATGCCTGGGTGATCTGCGAAATATCCTCCGACCAATTTCCCGTACCAGCCCCATTCGTATTCCGTGTCAGCCGCTGCGTGAATTCCCACGTAGCCACCTCCTGATTGAATATATCTTTCGAAATCAGCTTCCTGATAGTGATCCAAGACATCTCCGGTAGTGCTAAGCCAGATTACCGCAGCATATTTGGCCAAGTTTTCCTCATTGATGTCTTCTGCATTTTGGGTTTGATCCACATCAAAGCCATTTTCGGCTCCCAACTTCTGAATTGCTGCTATTCCATCTGGGATAGATTCATGAACAAATCCAGCTGTTTTGCTGAAAATAAGGACTTTGGGGTTTCCTTCTCTTTTGTTTTTACAGGCAGAAAATGCCAGCATTACTACCAAAAAAAGGAGAAATAGGTTTTTAAGGGTTTTTGAGAAATTCATTACTGTATAATTTTAAGCAAAATAGGGAATTCTAAAATTCCGCCTGCTAAGTAATTGAATTTCGGTGATTTTCGAAGATGAATAGCTCTATTTTTTCAAATTGAGACAATAAAAAATTAAAATCTGAAAAGCATATGTTTATCAGATTAGTAAGAAAGTCTTTTATGAGGCTTAAGCTTGTCTATTGGATGACTTCCTTGGTACCAAGGTGGTTTCTAAAACAATGGAAATTGGATCGTCGGAAGCTAGGCCATCCAACTGATCTAAAAGATGGCTTACTGCCAATTTTCCCATCTCATAGCCGGGTTGAGATACTGTAGTCAAAGGCGGTTCTACTACCGCCGATGTGGGGTTGTTGGTAAATCCTGCAAGGGCGATTTCCTCTGGAACTTTAAGTCCAATAGATTTCCAGTAGGTCAAGACATCTACTGCAACCGGATCTATCATACAAAAAACTGCATCAGGACGAGATTTCATCGCTGCAATTTCTTTGGCTACTTCTATATTTCCCTCTAAGGTCAAATCGGTAACTTTAATAAAGTCAGAGTTTTCCTTAATTCCGTACTCATTTAGGGCTTTTAGATAGCCTTCTTTTCTCTTTTTAGAAATGTATAGGTCTTCAGGTCCGGAAACGAATACAATATTTCTACATCCCATTTCCAAAAGGTGATGAGTCACCTGATACGCGCCGCCTGCATCATTAAAAGTCACTTTGGACACAGGGATGTCCTCCTGAACGCGATCAAAAAGGACAAAAGGGATTTCTCGGCTATAAAGCTCGTAGAGATGCTCATAATGATTGGTTTCTCTACTCAAAGAGATCAAAAGTGCATCTACCTGGGAGGCAACTAAGGTTCTGATGTTTGCGATTTCTTGATCAATGGATTCATTGGACTGGCAAATCATCACATTATAACCTCTTTTATTGGCGTGATCTTGAATACCGCTGATACAGGATGCAAAAAAGTGTGAGGTGATTTCAGGTACAATCACACCAAGGGTTTTGGTTCGGCTGATTCTAAGACTCTGTGCCAGAAGATTTGGTTGATAGTTCATTTCCTTGGCCATCTCCACAATCTTCCGCTTGGTTTCTGGGTGTAACTCAGGAGAATCTTTCAATGCACGAGAAATGGTGGAAACGGATACCCCCAGTTTCTTCGCAATTTCCTTCATGGTAACCTGATGCCCTTTTTTCATGTGTTTAAAATCGTTTCTCAGAAGTCACATGGAATCTCGCATAAATTAAAATCGTCCGGGTATGTGTCGGATCCGATATGCTCGATTTCATCTGTCTCTAAATTGTCTATTTCAGTTTCAGCAAAACTTAATTTCCAAATTTATAATTGCAATCGTCAACAATTGTTTGAATTGCAATAAAATCAGTTGAAAATTTTATTCCTGATAAACTGTAAATAAAACAGTTTCTCCGACAGCTTGCAAGGATCTTGCATCAATCAGTTCCATATTATCCTGATGAGTATGGTGATATAGGCCAAAACCGTAGTCTGGAGAGAACTCAATGATGTCAATCATCGGAATTCCAGCATCCTCATTCACAAATACATGGTCGTCCAAGATCTCTGGGGCATTTCTGTTGACAAAAAAGGCTGAATGTCCAATTTTAGCGGCATTGTCCCAGACTTTCTTTAAAATCCCTGAGGCATATTGTCTTGAGTATCCTTCTTTAAAAAATCTGGCACCCTTGGCACCAACCAAGTCCACTAAAATGCCATAATAAGCGGTGTAGTTTTCCTGATGCTTGTTTTTTGACCAATACTGCGAGCCTAAACACCACCAAATCTGTGAATTATTTCTCGCTCTGGAAGTTTCAGGCTCCCCATCATCTTCTCCGTCAAACAGGATGATATCTATTCCTACATCTGGTTTTAACCCCTGAGCTTGAATTACCCGGGCAATTTCCAATAAAACTCCAACTCCTGAACCTCCATCGTTGGCTCCATCAATTGGTTCATCTATCCTGTCAGTATCTTTATCAGCGATTCTTCGGGTATCCCAATGGGCAGCAAGCAAAATTCTCTTTTCTGCTTCTGGTTTGAAAGAAGCGATGATATTGGTGAGGTTCCAATTGAGACCATCATAAGTTTTTGCCTGAAAATCCTGAGTTTGCACAGACCAGCCCCAATTTTCAAACTGGGAGATCAACCACTTTTTGGTGTTTTCATGCGGTTCAGTTCCCGGTACTCTCGGCCCAAAATCCACTTGTTTTTGCACAAAGGCAAAAGCAGAATCTGCATTGAAGCTTGGATAAGGCTTTACAGGTTCCTCGCTGGTATTGGATTGTTGAGTACTTTTTTCTCCTGAGCAAGCTCCAAAAAGAATTAATAGTAAGAGAATCCAGATTTTATTCTTCATATGCCCAGTCAATTTTGTCTTTCATATCTTTTACTACAAATCCCATGGACTTCAAGCCTGCCCTGATTTCATCCACCTTGGCATAATCTCTAGCTTTCTTAGCTTCTCCGTACAATTGCAGCAATAAGTCAAGCATATTTTCCTGAACATCGCTTTTTTCTTCAACCAAGCCTAATATTTCAGTCACAAAAGTGATGAAGGTATCTTTTAACTGATCAAATACCTCTTTCCCTAAGGAGGCGGATTTCAGCTGGCCTGTAAAGATGGAGTTGATCTTTTTAAGCAAATTAAATAAATGTCCAATCGCCTGAGCAGTATTGAAATCATCGTCCATGGCCCTGTAGGCATTGGAGATACTGGACTCAATCTGCTTGATTTGATTCTCATCCAGAGCAATACCTTCCTCGGATTGATATTCTAAATTTCTGGCAATTCTCAAGCCATTGATAATCTTCTTATAGCCTTTTTGAGCTGCTTGAAGAGCTTCATTGGAGAAATCCAAGGTAGATCGGTAGTGGGCAGTCAATATAAAGTAGCGAATGGTCATTGGGCTGTATGCCTGTTCCAATAAGTCATGCTTCCCGGTGAATAATTCCTGAAGGGTAATGAAATTCCCCAAGGATTTACCCATTTTCTGCCCATTGATGGTAATCATGTTATTATGCATCCAGTAACGGGCCGGATCTCTGTGATTGCAGGCATTTCCCTGTGCTATTTCACATTCGTGATGAGGAAACATCAAGTCCATGCCGCCTCCATGAATATCAAATTGACTTCCCAGATATTTGGAGCTCATCGCTGTACACTCTAAATGCCAGCCCGGAAAGCCCATTCCCCATGGAGACTCCCACTTCATCAGATGCTCAGGTGCAGCGTTCTTCCATAATGCAAAATCTACCGCATTTCGTTTCTCACCCTGTCCATCCAAATCCCTACTTCCGCTCATTAACTCTTCCAGCACTCTTCCGGAAAGCTTCCCGTACTTATAGGTCTTATTGTATTTCAATACATCGAAATAAACAGAGCCATTCACCTCATAGGCCAAACCTTCTTTAAGAATAGCCTCAACCAAAGCGATCTGTTCTGGAATATGGCCTGTAGCACGAGGTTCAATGTTGGGTTTCAGAGTATTCAACAAAGCCATATCTCTATGATAAGTATCCGTGTATTGCTGGGCTACTTCCATAGGTTCCAACTGCTCCAGTTTGGCTTTTTTGGCAATTTTATCTTCTCCTTCATCCGCATCGCCTTGCAAGTGCCCTACATCGGTGATGTTTCTGACATAGCGAACTTTATATCCTAAGTGAGTCAAATATCTATTGACTGTGTCAAAGGTGATTGCAGGCCGGCCATGACCCAAGTGTGCATCCCCATATACGGTCGGACCACAAACATACATTCCCACAAATGGAGGATTGATCGGTTGGAATTCTTCTTTATCCCTGGAAAGGGTATTGTAGAGTTTGAGTTGGTGCGATTTCATAAGTCTTCAAAAGTACGAATAACGGATGACGAAATACGATGAGAGGGTGGTGTGTTTTCAACGGTCTCGCAAAATAGGAATTTTGGAAGTGGAAATGAAAACTATGATTGATCCAAGATTAAGTATCTGGCCTGTCTAATTATCATAAAAGTGTAAGGTCTATTCATATATTTTTCCCTGAAAATTGGTTTTTTCAGTTTTTTTTTTTTTTTTTTTGATAAGTTTTAACAATTACTATAAATATTATGAACAAAATAATCCGAGTTATTGCGTCAATTTTTATCATTGGTTTTGGCATTTTATCAATTTCAGATTCACAAAGTCAGAGCATTGCAGGAGCTACGTGTAATGATAGTTGTGAATCGGCAGATAACAATGATTGTTGGGTCACTGGTGGTTTAGATGAAAATGGAAATTCGATAACAGTAATATGTCATGACATGAGAAAATATTATTGATCAATTCAATATTTAATTTATTTCAGATTAGGTAACACCTTATTTAGAAATATAACCTTACGTTTTTAAAACATTCTTCAGAAATGTTCAAATTAAGCCAATTTAATTCTTGGAAAACTTGCTCTGAAGGTAATAAAAAATATAATTTTCTGATGATCCGCAATCATGCCAGTTGCCTTATTTCCTTTGCTTGACTGATTGGATACCTCAACCTCGCTCAGCACAGGCTGCCGATGATCGAAGACCGAAGTTTCCGTCTTCTGATCTTTTCATCAGACAATAATCAGTATTTATTTCAATAATGGTAAGAAGGTGGATATTCATAAAATTTAATAAGAAATGGTGTTTTTTCAATCTCTGAACATAAATATTCTGATCTTATAAAATATGGACATTGGTTATTTGAAGAAAATTTTTTGTAAATAATAATTTTATGAAAGACGTTAAGATATTTTTCCTTTACTTTTCTTTTGTTACTCTTTTGACGAGTTTAATTTTTTCTTGCGATGAAACTAGATATCGTCAATTAGACATCACAACTTCTGTTGTGGAAAGAAAGGATTTTAGTAAGTCTATTGAACTAATTGGAATTAGTCAAAAAATTGATTCAGCTTTTCTTCCTGCGTCGATTTTAATCCATGACAACTATTTGATTCTTACAGATAAGGCTGGAAGTAAATCTATCCATATTTATGAAATCGAAAGGAGTAAATTATTATATAAAGGTGGATATATTGGTAAAGGTGTAGGCCCAGAAGAGCTTATTCTTCCCTGGAAAATATTTAACGCGAATGATCGAAGTATAGGAGTTTATGATCCTGAATTGAAAAAAATCTTAAAAATCGATATAGATTCTTTGGTACGTTTTAAAAATGGAATTACATCCTTATCATTTGATCCAATCACTTATGGTGTTTCTATTTATGGGTCTGATTTGGTCTATTTCAACCCCATAGATCCGACTGCTCGACTGTTCAGAAGTACAATTGGCAAAACAGAAACCATAAAGTATGGAAAGCTTTCTACTCCGGGAAAGTCTTGGGGTAAGCTTGATAGTGACTTTGAGACAAATTATAAATTCCATTATGCACGTTTAGAATCCTTCAGTGATGTGTTTTTAGTTTCCTATTACAGAATTCCTTTTTTTGAAATCTATGATTTAAGAAAAGGAACAAGAATTTCATTGGAGATATTTGACGACCTGCCTCCTATTGAGCGTTTCAATAGGGGAACTTATATTTCATCCTCACAAGTCACGGAAAATTTCATTTATATTCTTTATATGAATGGACTGACTGATGCTAAACCAAGAAATAATGAAATTTTTGTGTTCGATCACAAGGGTAACCCTGTCAACAAGTTGGTCTTAGATCAAGACATTTTTGAGTTTCGAGTTTTCGAAGAAAAGGAACTTTTTGTCCTAGCTTCTGAAATTAACGGGAGGGATTTTGATTTGATTCGATATAAATTAGAGTAGAGAAATTTTTAAAGAGTTCATTTAAATAAATTCTTCGTATTTCTTTCTAAGAAAATTAGCTATCAAAATTTAAATTTATAACTCTTAGTTTAAGAGGTGTGAAAATGGGCAATTTTAGCTTAGGTAACAGTTTGCACCCATTACCTACGAATAATGTCCTAAAGATTTCATATTTATTCAAAGTATGAAAATGGGAATAGCGGTTTTTTATTCGCCGTGTTCAATTCATAAATGCA
>NZ_DFMT01000012.1:0-157356 GCF_002376385.1 Algoriphagus sp. UBA3586
TCCTATTTTTGGGGAAGCTTACACCGAAACTGTTCTAAAAACTGACGGATGAAATTTGGGAGTTCAGGACAAAATATAGCGGACTGCAATATCGACTTTTCGCATTTTGGGACAAAACTGACAAATCTGAAACACTTGTCATTTCAACGCATGGAATTGTGAAAAAAGTTGATAAAGTTCCGAAAGCTGATATCGAAAAAGCGGAAAGGATTAGAAAAGAATACCTTGCCTACCGGCAGGCAGGCTTTGAACAATAAAATTATGGAAACAAAGAATAAAAAAATGAAAATGATGACCCTTGACCAGCTCAAAGACAGAGATATAGGGGAAATCGGAACTCCAGAAAGGGATAAATACGAATTTGACCTGCGAATGGAATTACTTGGAGAAATGATAAAATCCGTGCGGAAAAAAAGGAATTTGACCCAAAAACAACTTGGAGAACTTATAGGTGTCCAAAAATCCCAGATTTCAAAATTAGAACGGAGTACAAAAAATGTTACCATCGAAACGATTTTGAAAGTCTTTAAAGCATTAAAAGCTAACGTTAAGTTCAGTGTAGAAATGAACGAATTAGAATTTAATGTAGCGTGAAAATAAAGATACTACTGGCAACAGCACCTAAGAAAACATGGTACGGTCAGTGATATCCGATAGGTTTGTTCCACGAACTTATTTTGTCCTTGGTGGCAAGAAAATCGCTCCGAAATGCCCCACGTTTCTTAGCTGAGAAACGTTATTATTCCCCTAATTCAATCCTTTATTTCTTTAACTCCGGTCCCGTCACTCACAGTGACGGGGAGTTCAATTCCATTCAAAAACCTTATTTAAAAGCCGGAATTCCAGTAATCTCATTGCCTAAAATGAGCAAATGGATATCATGGGTGCCTTCATAGGTAATTACAGATTCTAGATTCATCATGTGTCTCATGATAGGGTATTCACCGGTGATTCCCATTCCTCCATGAATTTGTCTGGCTTCACGGGCTATATGAAGCGCCATATCCACATTGTTGCGCTTGGCCATGGAGATATGCACGGTCTTGGCTTTGCCTTCATTCATCATTTTTCCCACTTTCCAGGCTAATAATTGAGCTTTGGTGATCTCAGTTAGCATTTCTGTCAATTTCTTCTGAACCAACTGGAAGCTTGCGATAGGCTTATCGAATTGGATACGCTCGGCAGCATATTTTCTAGCAGACTTATAGCAGTCCATGGCAGCTCCTATAGCGCCCCAGGCGATTCCGAAGCGGGCCGAATCCAAGCACATCAAAGGGGCTCTTAATCCTGATTTACCTTTGCATATCATACCGAATAAACCTTCAGCGAAAATAAACTCGGACAATGCTGTTTCTATATTTGGAAACTTCAATTATCTTTGTGACGTTAAACAAGACAATATTGAATGAGATTTTTTGAGACAAAATTTTTAGAAGAAGCTGACAAGTTCATTTCAAAACTAGATCCAAAGACAATTAAGAAAATCTTTTACAATATTGACCTTGCAGAACAGACGAATGACCCAAAACTTTTTAAGAAACTTCAAAATGATATTTGGGAGTTTCGGACAAAGTTCGCGGGACTTCAAATAAGACTTCTCGCTTTTTGGGACAAGACGGATAACAAAGAAACTTTGGTAATAGCAACCCACGGATTTATAAAGAAAGTTGACAAAGTTTCGGCAAACGAAATTAGCCGGGCGGTAAGACTGAGAGATAAATATTTTAGTAACAAACAAAAAAAGTAATCATATGGCAACCAAGGAATTGAAGACATACTCACTTGCCGAGATGAAAGACAAGTATATCGGCAAAGTAGGAACGGCCGAACGAGACGAATACGAATACGAACTTCGTATGGACGTTTTGGGAAAAATGATTAAGGCAGCAAGGCAAGAAAGAAATTTGACACAAGAAGAACTTGGTCGGCTTGTGGGGGTTCAAAAATCTCAAATTTCAAAGCTTGAAAGTAGTGCAAATAGTGCGACCATTGACACCATTATTAGGGTGTTCAGAGCATTGAAAGCAGAAATCAACTTTAACGTAAAAATAGAAGACAATTTTGTTAAACTCGCTTGACAGAAAAAGCCCTACCAGGAGTATCTTTCATTAATGACCCAAAAACGATGGAAAGCTTTTATTCTATCGTCTATTCACCAATCTCCGCCATTTCTCAAGAGCGGATTATGATGTAAAGCCATTCGTGGAAAAAAATTAAAGCGATTCCGATAAAGGTTGGGGGAGAGCCTTCACTCCGCTTTGTTAATTATGTTGTAATTTCCCCTCCTTAGAGGAGAATGTTAAACGAGTACTAAGCGTAGATTGAATCTACACTTTTCTATCTTAGAGAATTTACAATTCTATTAAAATCCCATTTTCAAAAGCCCCAAAAACCCCATCCTGAATTTCAGGACGGGGCTTAAGACCTACATCAAAAACCTTATTTAAAAGCCGGAATCCCGGTTATCTCATTTCCTAAAATCAGCAAGTGAATATCATGGGTTCCCTCATAGGTGATCACAGATTCAAGGTTCATCATATGTCTCATGATTGGGTATTCACCGGTGATTCCCATACCTCCATGAATTTGTCGGGCTTCACGGGCGATATGTAGCGCCATATCTACGTTGTTGCGCTTGGCCATGGAGATGTGGACAGTCTTGGCTTTGCCTTCATTCATCATTTTTCCCACTTTCCAGGCCAGTAATTGGGCTTTGGTGATCTCAGTTAGCATTTCAGCCAATTTCTTCTGAACTAACTGGAAGCTTGCAATAGGCTTATCGAATTGGATACGCTCGGCAGCGTATTTTCTTGCAGACTCATAGCAGTCCATGGCAGCTCCGATTGCTCCCCAGGCGATGCCAAAACGGGCAGAATCCAAACACATCAAAGGAGCTCCCAAACCAGATTTATTTGGAAGAAGATTATCCTTTGGTACTTTGATATTATCAAAAACCAACTCACCGGTACAGGAAGCCCTTAAGGACCATTTGTTATGTGTCTCTGGTGTAGAAAACCCTTCCATGCCTCTTTCTACAATCAATCCATGAATTCGGCCTTCCTCATTTTTAGCCCAGACCACAGCAATATCCGCTTTCGGAGAATTGGAAATCCACATTTTTGCACCATTGAGCAAGTAGTGGTCTCCCATATCTTTGAAATTGGTTGTCATACCAGATGGGTTAGAGCCATGGTCTGGTTCTGTCAAACCGAAGCAGCCTAACATTTCTCCTGATGCCAGTTTAGGAAGGTACTTTTTGCGCTGTTCCTCTGAACCAAACTTGTAAATCGGATACATCACCAAAGAACCCTGAACTGAGGCTGTGGATCGCATCCCAGAATCGCCACGCTCAATTTCTTGCATGATCAAACCATAGGCGATATAATCCAGTCCGCCGCCTCCGTATTCCTCTGGAATCTGAGGACCAAAAGCTCCCACATCACCAAACTTCTTCACTATTTCATAAGGAAAATGAGCCTTTTGAGCCCAGTCCTCTATGTATGGAGAAATTTCTTTTTTCACGAAATCTCGAATGGAACCTCTAATCAATTTATGCTCCTCAGTGAGCAAATCGTCCATATCGAGAAAATCTACCCCCTCAAACGTATCCTGCTTCTGTGACTTATGGATTTCTACTGCCTCCATGGTATTTTGGTTTATTAAAATGAATCTCTGATTTTTGTCGGGAAGAATAAGTGTTCCCGCCTTTCGAAGTAAATAGATAAGCACCTAAAAAACTATCATTTTTCCCAAAAAATCCCCATGCACGAATCTGAATTTGACCCGAAGATATTAGACAAAATCAAGCAGCTGGAAGAGAAGTTCAAAGCCTCCGGTCAGGATATGCTTTCCTATCTCGAAGGTCTGCTATATGCTGATTATTTGACCTATTGGGAATACATCAATTTAGATGTGCTCTTGTCCTTACAGCAACCCAAAACCAGCTTTAAGGATGAGAAAATTTTTATCATTTATCATCAGATTACAGAGCTCTACTTCAAGCTGATCATCTCTGAAATGGAGCAAATTGCTGATGAAAAAGAATTGACTGAGGAATTCTTTCAATCCAGATTGGAAAGGATACTGATGTATTTTGATCATTTGATCAGCTCTTTTGCCATGATGTGGAAAGGGATGGAAAAGGAGCAGTTTTTGAAGTTTAGAATGTCTCTTTTGCCTTCTTCCGGTTTTCAAAGTGCCCAGTATAGAGAGATTGAATTGATGGCTACGGATGCTTTTCAATTGGTCACTTTATCCAAAAGATCTCAATTTGATTATCATTCTCCTGCTGATGATTTATTTGAACACCTGTATTGGCAGCAAGGAGCCATAGAATTGGCCAGTGGGAAAAAGACCTTGACGCTCAAAAACTTCGAACTGAAATACGGGAAGAAATTAAAAGAACTCATTGAAGGCTATAGAAGGAAAAACTTATGGCATAAGTATATGGAGATTGATCATCCTTCTGATGAGTTGACGGATTTAATGAAAAAGTTTGATTTAAAAGCGAATGTATTTTGGCCATTGGCTCATTATAAATCAGCTGTAAGGTATTTACAAAAAGACCCGGTGGATATTGCTGCTACTGGCGGAACCAACTGGCAAAAATACCTTCCTCCACGCTTTCAGAAGGTGATATTTTATCCTGAGTTGTGGACAGAAAAGGAAATGGAAGAGTGGGGGAAAGGCTGGGTTGTAAAGGAGATTTTTGGAGAGGAAAAGGAGGGGTGAGGATGGCCTATGATTATCTAAGATGATGCTTTTTTAATTTTGTTCTTTGCTTTTAAGGCCTGATGTCCGATGTCTGTTCCACGGACAGGTGACGGATGTAGGCATAAACTGATCATTTTTGCAGAAATTCAGCCATTCATTTCGCTATTGTTAAGGTAGCGGATTTACAAGACTCTTGATAAAGAAAAGGTGCTTTTCTTCTTTTCTGACTTTCCAAAAGCAACATTGCGAAAAAGAGTACCACAGGCGCGATTTATTAAAGCCTCTTCCTAATTCCCACTTCTTTCTTCCCACTACTCTTTACGAATTGAAGGTACTGCTTCTGGAGAAGCAGCACAACTAGACTGCAAATTTGTTTTATCGGATTACAAATCCTAGGTTAGGAGTTCGGAATTATATCCCGATGGTTATTGGAAACCGAACAGTTTGAATATTGGGCCCCGAACAGCGAGATATTTTAAGTAATGACTTTAGCACTTTTTGTCAAGGTTATTTTTAAAGAAATTATAGTTTTTTTGAAAAAAAACTCCTAATTGTTTGTTTGTTTGTTTGTTTGTTTGTTTGTATAATTGATTAGTTGATTGATTTTCAAACACTTAAACTACTCAATTATGAAAAAGTTAGATTTCTTAACAAGTTTAGCAGTAGTGCTAATGTTTGTGGCATTTTCGTTATTCTCTTTGCCAAAGTCTAGTGACGCTCAGGGAGGAAGTAAGCAATGGATCAGTACTACCTGTCAAGTTGAGGGTGGAGGTTCTTGGCCTTGTAATGATTGTACTTTTGGTGAAAATACCTGTAATGACAATACCTGTTTGCAGTGTAGAAACCCAGGTATGGGTGAATAGCTCTGATTCACATTTAAAAATTGCTCAAGCCTATTCCGATGGCTTGAGCCTAATTTATTTTATCTTATGATTAGTAAAATTTTAAAAATTTTAATTGTTTTTTCTATAGCCTCATGTGTTAGTAAAAGTGATAAAGATTACATCGAAAATCCTACAATCATCGATTTTAACAATGTTGAGAAAACAGATGAACTGATATCAATTAGAGCATTGTTGAAGAATATTGAGTATCTAAAGTTAAATACCCCTGATACTGTTCAAATAACAATCGCTCAAAAAATTTTGGAATTTCAAGATAAAATTTTAATTCATGATAAGAAGAAAAAGGTGGTTTTTGCTTTTGATCAATCAGGGAATTATTTAGGGATGGTAGGAAACAAAGGTCAAGGTCCTGGCGAATTTATAGAGGTTACAGATGTTGCAGTGAGTGATGATTTAATTTTTATCTATTCAAGAGGAGATTTTAAGGTTTTTATTTTTGACGATACTTTAAGTTTTTTAAAAGATTTCACAACCAAAAAATGGGGGACACAAATAAGTATTCTTTCTTCTGGTAATTTGGCACTATATTCATTTTTAATTGAAGGTGATGATGAATATAACATAGATATTTATGATTTAGAAGGAAATCTCTTAGGAAAAAGAATGTTTGTCGATAGAAGTGGGGACTATCAGGCAATGGATTTTTCAGGTTTCCTTGATAATAATTATTTTTCATACCCTTTATCATCAAAAATATATAGGATATCAGAAGATCATTCCAAAGACTCGTTAGTATTCGAAGTATTATTTCCAAATCAGTTTCCTGAAAAGGATTTTGTAAATTATACACAATATCTTAGAAATTCCAGAGATCAAACCGATAGTAATATATTGACAAAATATCAGATAGTTTCAAATCAGGAATTTATATGTTACTATGGATTTCGGGAAGGTGAATTAAATGGATATACCTTAGGTGTAAGGTTATCTAGTGGTCAAACCTTTGGCCATTTAAATCTAATTCATGGATCTTTAGACAAAGAAGAAATGGATGTTTATGTGAAATTATTTTTTATAGGACCTTACAATATCCCTCATTTTTCAAATGTAAGTAAGACTTACTTAATTGCATCTAATATTGAATCCATTGGGTTTTATTATAATGATATTCAGGAATCATTGACAGACCTTAGAGTTTCTGATCCAGAATTATATAATGTATTATTAGGTAGCGATCCAGAGGAAACGATTCTAATGAGATTTAAATTAAAAGAGCGGTTATGAAAAATTTTTTTGTTTATTCATTACTATTTATTTCTATTTTGCTATTGTCTTATGCGATTTATAATCGTTTTTTTAAAGAAAAAACGTATGATCCGCTTGAAGGGGTTGAACTTACAACAGTTTCAATTTCTAAACGAAATATTAACCTTGGCGAAGTAGGAAAAAGAGAGGATGCTGTTGGAGAATTTATTGTAAAAAATACGGGTAGTAATGACTTGGTTATTACAAATGTTGAGGTTTCCTGCACCTGTAGTGCAGCGGTATTATTGGATAATAAAATTGCTCCAAATGATTCTGTTTTCATTAAAGTTCGCTATGCTAAGAAACTCCCGAGTTACTTTTATTCAGATGTTTTGGTGCATGGGAATTTTCCAGGGTCACCTCAAATTTTAAGTTTTGAGGGAATTTACAATGGTAATGATATTGAGATTCCAAATTAAATTATCCTTCATTTGTTGTAGTTTTACAAAACAAACCGCTTCGAATTATTAAAACAAAAATCCTCCACCGCTTTCTCTACATCTTCACGGGATTTGAAATGGGCGAGGTGTTTTTGTCCGATCTTCTTGCGTGCCTGCTCGATTTCGAAAGTCAAATTGTTGTTGAATAAACCAAACTCCAAAGCAGTAGGGTAGTAGTCTACCGGATCGATCAAGCCTTCAAAGTCCGTCCCGATGGTCAGGCATTTCCAGACCAGTGGTTTTTCTTCATCGTTTAAATTTGGATTGGCATAGGCACTTTTGATGATGGTTTCGATATTTTGCCAAATGAGCTGAATGCCGTTTCGTTTGGGATTGGTTTTCAGATCATGCTTGGTAATTCCCAGAATCCGCTGATCGAAGGAAATCCCAAACATCCCTCTGGTTCGGACAATCCATTCGATATCCTTATTACACATGTTGATGTTCCAGGCATTGAATTTCCAGCTTTCATCTGTGTAATCGTCCACCTCGCAGTTTTCCAATTCGATATGCCTATCCAGGGTAGAAATCTCATACTATGCCAAATTCCATTTTTTCTCCATGGTGGGAGAGCGATTATCCATATTAAGAAATTGATAATTTCTATTTTGGATAATTTTTATCCAGATTATTTTGGTCATTTTTAAGCTTTTCAATCAAAATATAGATCCATGTTTAATAGACGAGATTTCATCAAAGGACTTGGCTTAAGTTCTTTGGGTTGGTTAGGCTTTCAGTCCTCCTCCTTGGCAAAGGAAGTTTTAGATGCTCCTTATTCTGATGAATTGCGATTATTTAATCCGATTAGGATTAAAGGAAAGATTACATCCAATGGAAAAGGCATTCCCAATGTGGGAGTTTCTGATGGTAGGGTTATTTCAAAATCAAATTCGAATGGAGAGTTTGAATTGGTTTCCGGATCTGATAAGGAATTTGTTTTTGTGATACTTCCATCCGGATATACCATAGAAAAGCAGGCAAATGGCTCAGCCAGTTTTTTCAAGAAAATTGATACTAGATATGCTGAGCAGAATTTTAGCTTTGAATTAAAGCCTCTTCGTAATTCCGATGGTAATCATCACTTTTTGTTATTGTCTGATACCCAGATTCAGAATGAGTATGAAGCCAACCAGTTACTGACTGTGTCAATTCCTGATGTGCAAAAAACCATTCAAAATATAAATGACCCAAATATATTTGCAATAGGTTGCGGGGATTTGGTTTACGATAGACTTGAACTGTTCAAAGAATACAACCAAGGAATAGCCGCTACAGGAATTCCATTTTTTCAAGTAATAGGAAATCATGATATGGATTTCAAAGTTCGTTCAGATGAGGGTACGGCAAAGACTTTCAAAGGTCATTTTGGACCTACCTATTATTCTTGGAACAGGGGGGAGGTCCATTATATCGTATTGGATGACGTCTTTTATCTGGGAACTGGATCAAAATACATTGGATATATTCCTGAGGAACAATTGGCTTGGTTAGAGCAAGATTTAGCTTTGGTTGAGAAAGGGAAAACGGTAGTAATTTCTTTACACATTCCCACTTTTACAGGAAATGTAAAGCGTTATCCTGAGAGGGATGTTTTGGGCGGAACTGTCAGCAATAGAGAACATCTTTATCGTATGCTGGAGGGGTATCAGGCCCATATTTTATCAGGACATACTCACTTCAATGATAATATGATTATGGGGCATGTGTATGAGCATTGTCATGGTACAGTTTGTGGAGCTTGGTGGTCCGGACCCATTTGTTACGATGGTACCCCAAATGGCTATGCTATATATGAAGCTAGAGGAAGTGAATTAAAGTGGACTTACAAGGGCACAGGTTTAGGATTAGATGAGCAGTTTAGAGTTTATGGAAAAGGCTATCATCCAGATTTTCCTGAATATCACACCGTGAATTGCTGGAATTATGATCCAAACTGGGAGATTTCATGGTATGAAAATGGAATCAAAGTTGGTGCTCCCCAGAAAATTATGGCTGTGGATCCTTGGAGCATAGAATTACATGCTGGTCCTAATTTGCCTGCCAGAAGAGAGTGGGTAGAGCCTCAGTTGAATGACCATATGTTTTTCTTTAAGCCTAATTCTATCGATAATTTGGTAGTTGAGGCAAAGGATAGATTTGGAAATGTATATTCTAAAAAAATATGATCTCTCACTAAAGCAAAAAAGCCTCATTTATGTTAAAATGAGGCTTTTTTTTAGAACCCTGAAGCTGCATCATCTCCTCTAGGATCTGCACCGCCTTCTAATTTCCCATTAGGTAGCTTTAAAATAGCATCTACCTTTCCGATAATTGGATTATTATTTTCCAAGATGATATAGCCTTTTGATTTTAAGTTTGAGATCAAGGTGGTATCAAAAGAATTTGGCTCAAAACTTACCAAATCGGGGAGCCATTGATGATGAAATCTCGGTGATTCCACGGCTTCCTGCATACTCATTTCAAACTCATAGACATTCAAAATTGTCTGAACCACAGATGTTATAATAGTTGATCCTCCTGGAGTCCCTACCACCATCCATAATTCACCCGCCTTTTCTACAATGGTTGGAGTCATGGAGCTCAGCATGCGTTTTCCCGGAGCAATGCTATTGGCTTCTGCACCGATCAACCCAAACATATTGGGCTCTCCAGCTTTGGAGCTGAAATCATCCATTTCATTGTTCATAAAGAAACCCAACTCATCGATATACACCTTGCTTCCATAAGCTCCATTCAAGGTTGTCGTTACGGAGATAGCATTGCCTTCTTGGTCTACAATGGAATAATGGGTCGTCTCCATGCTCTCGGCAAAGGCTATTTTTCCTTCAGAAATATCCTCTGATTTAGTTGCCTGATCCAAAGAGAAATCTTCCATTCTTGCTTGAAGATAGGAGTCATCTAATAGTTCATCCACGGGAATTTCCACAAAATCAGGATCGCCCAGGTAGTAGTTTCTATCCGCATAGGCTCTTCTTTCTGCTTCAACGAGTACTTGGATGTATTCTGGTGAATGATGTCTCATAGATTGGAGATCGAATGGTTCCACCATTTTAAAGATCTGCCCGATTGTAATTCCACCGGAACTCGGTGGCGCCATGGAAATAATCTTTAGATCTTTATAATTGAAAATAATAGGGTCTCTCCATGCTGCCTCATAGGAAGCCAAATCTTCCTCGGTAATAATTCCTCCCAAATTCTGCATGTGTTTGACAAGAATTTGAGCTGTTTCGCCTTTGTAGAATTCATCCTTTCCATTCAAGGCTATTCTCTTCAAGGTCTGTGCTAAAACCGGGATTTTTAAAGTGTCTCCTGCATTGATTTCCTGTGCAAAGAAAGTTTCAGGCCCATTGACTTCGATGAAGGTATCTCTCAATCTATCAAAGCGTTCTGCTTGTCTTTGGGTTACCACGAATCCTTTTTCAGCGAGTTCAATTACAGGCTGAAGAACCTCAGCAGGGCTTAATTTCCCATATTTCTCTTGAGCTGTGAATATGCCCGAAATCGTTCCGGGAACTCCTGAAGCCAAGGCCCCTTGCGTACTTAAGCCAGGAATTATATTTCCTTCTTCGTCCAAATACATGTCCCTGTCGGCAGCTAGGGGAGCTTTTTCTCTATAATCGATGGATCCAGTGCTTCCGTCAGCCATTCTAAATACTGCAAATCCTCCTCCTCCTAGGTTGCCTGCAAAAGGGTAGGTCACAGCCAGCGCCATTTCAGTTGCCATCATCGCATCAAATGCATTTCCCCCCTTTTGAAGGATTGCAATTCCAATATCTGAGGCCTCTTTTCTTGCTGATACGATCATGGCTTGATCAGCTATCAAACCTTGTATTTTTTCAGCCTCAGGTTGTTTCTCGGAACAAGAAAACAACAAAAAAGCTATTGCATAAACTTGCAATAGCTTGATCGATTTAAAACTCTTAATCATTGAGTAGGGTGTTATTGAATAATTTAAGAATTCTCTTGTATTCGTCTGTCCAGGAGCTAGGCTCCACAAATCCATGATCCTCGACAGGGTAAATAGCCATTTCCCAATTGTCTTTTCCTAATTCTATGAGTCTCTGGGATAATCTAACTACATCTTGGAAGTGAACATTCACATCTACCATTCCATGAGCCATCAAAAGGTTCCCTTTCAAACCTTCAGCAAAATAGATAGGAGAGGATCTTCTATAAGCTATTGGATCTTCTTCAGGAGTATTGAGAATATTGGAAGTATATCCGTGATTGTAATGTGCCCAATCGGTTACTGAGCGAAGGGCAGCTCCGGATTTAAATACCTCTGGAGCCGTAAATAGTGCCATGAGCGTGATAAAACCTCCATAGCTTCCTCCGTAAATTCCAATCCTATCAGCATCTACCCCATACTTTTCTACCAAATGCTTGGCGCCGTCAACTTGGTCGGACAAGTCCTTTCCTCCCATATGTCTATAAATGCCCGTTCTCCAATCTCTTCCATATCCAGAAGAAGCTCTATAGTCTATGTCCAAAACGGTGTAACCCAAATCTGTCAATAGATTATGGAACATATATTCCCTGAAATAACTGCTCCACCATTTGTGTACATTTTGAAGATATCCAGCTCCATGTACAAAGATGACAGCAGCTCCATTTTTCTTTGAGGCTTCTGGTTGGTAAATTCTCGCAGGTACCATGGCTCCATCTTCAGCCTGGAATCTAATAATTTCCGGGTCTCTCCAGTTATAAGCTTTGAATTCCTCACTCTGCCCGTTGGTAATTTGAACAGGTTTGGCTCCGGGTTTTAAGTCCTGTATGTAAAGCTCCTCGGGTCGGTTGCTATAAGAATGAATAATTGCCATTTTACTCTGATCCGGAGATAGACTTACCTCATTATTTCCAGTCATGGAAGTGAGTTGAACCTTTTTTCCTCCCATCAGAGGCATTTGGTAAAAATGTCTTTCTCCAGGATCTACCTCTGAACTAGTAAAGAACCAGCTTTTTTTATCTCTGGAAATGAATGGATCAAATACCTCGTAAGCACCTGAAGTCAAAGTCTTTTTATTTCCATTTTCTACATTTAAGAGATATAGGTGAGAATATCCGCTTTCTTCAGATTGAAAATAAATATGCTTGCTATCTGGGAGCCAACCTAAGGTTCCTCCTGAAAAAGTCCAGCCAATTCCAGGTCCTGCAATCCAAGCCTCATCTCTTTGCCTGTCCAAATTTTTTAATTCACCTGTTTGAAGGTTTACCTCAGCAATCCATCTATCCTTATTGTCAAAAGATCGGGCTTGAACGATTGCTCTTTTTCCGTCAGGAGAAAATATGGGCCCAAAAAGAGATAATTTTCTATTTGTGCTGTCCCACTTTTTGTCTGGGTAGTCTTTGGTGTAATCAGGAAGGTCCTGAAGACCAGGAAGCTTAGAATAATCTATGAAATAAACGCTGTCTCTTTTCAGATCATAAATTCCGATTTCCGACGTGGTAGGATCGGTACCTACTTTTGGTCTTGCATTTAGGTCTTCTGTATAACCTGAGGCAGCGACATAGTCAGGTACCTTCGTGTTTTTGTTGCTGGATGAATTATAATAGGTGAAGCTTGCAAAGTTGCCATCAGGTGAAAGTTGGAGGTTAGCCGGACTTTTTCCCTCGGTGTAATAGACAAATTTTTCCTCCGCCTGTTCTCTGGTAGCCTCTCTGTAGGCTGCACGTTTTTTCTCCGCCTCCTGCCTTTCTTTGACCACTTGAAGAAGTTCTAAATTTTCAGTTTCCACAAATCCTTTAACCTGCTCTGCTTGGGCAGCATTAGATTTTTTGGAAGGTTTAGAACCGGAGGATATTTGAGTAACCTTTTTAACAACTCCGGTACTGAGATTAAGCGTGAAAATATTTTGATCAGAGACAAATGAGATCAAATTTTCATCCGCCAAGAAAGTTGGGTTTGAAACTCTTGAGTGCCAATTTAACAGAACCTTTTTTTGGCCTGTTTTCATATTTTCCAAAGATATCTGGTCTGATGCACTCAAATAAACTCTCTGAGAATAATCAGTATTCCAATTGGCCTGATCTCTCCTCATAGCACTCTCTTCTTTCCAGTTCACTTTCTGGATTTGTTTCGGAGAGCTTACTTGAATCTTGTAAGTGGAATCAGCAGGATTTTTTTCTGGATTGTATTGAAAATAAATAATTTGACTATCATCACTCCATCTTGCTCTACTTGGGAAAGTACCCATCCATTGAGGATCCCGCATGATGTATTCCACGCTTAATTGAGATTGGGCAAAAAGGGGAGAGGATAGGCATATAAATGCCAGGATAAGTAGACAATTACGAACCATGCTTGTTAAATATTAATCAAGAGTTTTGACGAATTTTTTCAATTCATCCTCAATGGTTAAAAGGTGATTTTGAAGTTTTGCATTCAGAGGAAGTGAGTTGGGTATATCCGCCTCAATTTCTTCCAGCAATTTCCTAGTCTTGATAGCTCCAATATAGCTCATGCTAGGCTTTGCTTTATGACATCTTTTTTTGATGATTTCAAATTCCTTTTTTTCGTAAAAATCCCCTAACTCCTTAAGGTCATGGACGTTGGTTTCCAGAATAATTTGGATCATATCCCTGATCATATCCGGATCATCATCTCCAAAATATTGGTAGATGCTTTGTTCACTGATTAGCTGATACATGAGCGATTTGACTAGTCAAAATAAAAATGATTGTTTGGTACCTATCCTTAAAATTAAAAACATTTTTCAATATCAGGGATTTCTTAATCAAAGATTCCATAAATCAGTTATAAAGATGTGTGTTTACTGGTTAAACATTAATTTTGAACCAGAATAAGGAAGTACTGTTATGAAAAAGAACAAGAAAGTCTTTTTGATAGTCTTTGTGATATTCATGCTAATCATGCTTTGGATTGGTTATGATATTTCTCAGAGAACTACTTTCCCTGGCTCAAAAGGGAATCTAAAAGAACGTATTACAACAGGAGAAGAATAAAAAGTCAATGACTGGAAAGAAGATAGATGTAGATAAGTTGGATCTGGAACGCATGAAGGATAAGACGACCGAGGAACCCGGAACTCTTCCCTATGCTCATCACTCGGGCAGTGCTCTGATCAAACCTGAAGATAAGGGTAAAATTACCGGCAGAGCCGTGGCTGCTATGCAAAGCCAAACGGATATGCAGATGGCTCAAATCTATGAGCAGATGCAGCTTTTGGCCGATCAGGCAAAAAAGATTAAAGCCCGGGTAGAGGTTTCTGAACGGATTTATCAAGCATCCATTGCATTCGAACCTTTAATTAACCATACCTACTTTCTTTACCAGAAAGAGGATGGTTCTGATTTTTTGAGCATGATAGCCCCTGAAGAATGGGGGAGAAAGAAAGACTTTGCTGCTTTTGTGGCTGAAGTAAAATTACTGGCAGACCATACTTGGGAAGTTGTCAGAGAGAATATATAGTCATGCAACAAGTACTTTTAAGCAATCTCCTCTCCATCTTAAAAGAAGGAGAAGTAGATTTTGATGATCGTTTTCAATTGGAGTTCAATCCCTCATTTCTGGATTCTAAAGGACAAGCTTGGCTTCATGAAATCTATGATGACTTAGGTGGAAAAGGAAAGCATCCACTTTTGGAAAAGGCAAATTTTGATATGAAAATCAACAGGGTCTTATTCCTCTTTGATTCACCCATTCACTTTAACAGATATAGATTAATAAGCTTAAGATCAGATTTTTATAGTGAAATGTCTTTCCCTTTTTCGGAAGCCTACAAGAGACTTTGCAGAACTTATGAAAAGGAATGTCAGAAAGCCGGTTTGCAGGAAAGAATTTGGAATGGTCCACCTGTTGCGGGGACTTGGTTTGGACAGGCTTCCGAGCCGGGAGACTATTCCGGTGTAGGTGCTTCAGGCTGGAAATTAACAGCGTTCAATGATGCGCAAATCGACCTTCAGTCCAGAATTCATGGTTATAAGTTGATTCGCATAGCTCCTTACGAAACCATCATGACTGGAGGCAGCCTGAAGCGTTTGGATCAAATGCTGGTTAACCCAAATGAGGATCAGAGAAAAGTAATCTGTAACTGGTTTTTGAGGAAATTGGAGTAAAAGAGCTGTTTAAAAAATAGAGTTTTTTACATTGAGCATCCTGACAATTGTACGAGATCGAAATGTTGTCCAAAACAATAAAAATGTCCTTTGACTCCTTGCCAGCGTCAGACAGGCTCTACCAGTGATGGGTTGAATCTTATTCCTAAAATTCAATTATTTCGAAATTAGATTTTTTGTTATGGAAAGTTTGTTTTACCTAGATTAAGCGCTTGCTGCTTCAATTAAGCATTTTCTTTTTTCTCTTTGTTCTTTTGCCTTGAAGCAAAAGAACCAATCCCGACAGCCGTACGGGACAAGACAGGGCAAAAACGAAAGTTTTTGAGCCAGAAAGTGCGTAAGGAAGCTCCAGCCCTGTCTCGCCGCCAGGCAGGCGCACTAGACCGGACGCTGGCCCGCTGCTGCGTCAGCCCACCGCGCCCTCACTAATTATGTTTTTTCTAAAAGAAATGGAATTCAATTTCGAAAGGATAACACACGAATCCATTTTGGATTAACCTGTCATATCATTTTTTTGAATGCTTAGAATATTTAAGAATCAGGCTGATACTTGAGCAAGTAAGAAGAAAATATGGCTTAATATTAGCCCAAAGGATCAGAATTCCGAAGCTTCGGTCTTTGGTCTTCGGTCTTCCAATCGATAGAGCAAAGAGGAAATAGCAACTGGCATAACTACGGTTAATCAGATCAGATTATTTTTTAAGCAAACAATCCAAAGATTTCTCTATGAACCTTATCTACAATAAAAGAGAAATCCTCAGGCCTTTCTACAAAGTCCAGTTCATTGACATCAATAATCAATAACTTCCCTTCTTTATAATTCGATATCCAGTCTTCGTAATGGGAATTTAGATTTTTGAGATAATCAATCCTCATGGCCGTTTCATAGGATCTACCTCTTTTTTCTATTTGTCCAACTAATTTGGGGATATCAGCTTTGAGATAAATCAGCAAATCAGGAGCCTTTACATGAGAAATCATGCTATCAAAAAGACTTCGGTAATTGTAATAATCCCTTTCACTCAATAGCTTGCTTTTATACAAGTTGGCCGCAAAGATGTAAGCATCCTCGTAGATTGTTCTATCTTGGATAGTAGGGGTTTTACTTTCCTGAATAGTTTTAATTTGATTGAATCTAGAATTCAAAAAATAAACCTGAAGGTGGAAAGCCCACCTTTTCATGTCTTCATAAAAGTCAGGCAAGTAAGGATTATCATCTACCGCTTCAAATTCAGCTTTCCAACCATAATGCTTGGCTAACTTTTCTGTAAGCGTAGTTTTCCCGCTACCGATATTTCCGGATACTGCTAAGTGCATGATTTGCTAATGCTTATTTAATGAATCTTGGAGCTACTTTAATATCCTTGCTTCCCGGAGTATACTGATAAAAACCTTCACCGGTTTTTACTCCTTTGTAACCTGCCTCTACCATGTTTACTAACAAAGGACAAGGAGCATACTTAGGATTGCCAAAACCATCGTGCAATACCTTTAGAATAGATAAGCAAACATCCAGACCAATAAAGTCAGCCAATTGAAGAGGACCCATAGGGTGCGCCATGCCTAATTTCATGACCGTGTCGATCTCTTCCACACCCGCAACTCCTTCGAATAAAGTGATGATAGCCTCATTGATCATTGGCATCAATATTCTGTTGGCAACAAATCCTGGATAATCATTTACCTCAACTGGAACCTTCCCTAAATTTTTGGATAGGTCCATGATCTTTTCCGTAACCTCATCAGAAGTTGCATATCCTCTGATTACCTCTACAAGCTTCATGACAGGAACGGGGTTCATGAAGTGCATTCCAATCACCTGTTCAGGTCTTTGGGTAACCGCTGCAATTTTGGTGATAGAAATGGAGGAGGTATTGGTTGCCAGAATCGCACTTTTAGGTGCAAACTCATCCATTTGTCTGAAAATATCGAGCTTGATATTCATATTTTCAGTTGCCGCCTCAACGATCAAATCTGCTTCTTTAACTCCTTCTTTGAGTTCGGTAAATTTCTTGATTCTCCCTAGAGCTTCAGTTTTTTGATCTTCAGATAGAAGGCCTTTGCTCACCTGTCTGTCCATGTTTTTGGAAATAGTAGCCAGAGCCTTGTCCAAAAATTCTTCTTTAATGTCTACTAAGGACACATGATATCCAGTTTGGGCAAAAACGTGTGCAATACCATTTCCCATGGTTCCAGATCCTATGACAGTGATATTTTTCATAATGAGGCGATTAAAATTTAAAAACAGTTCTATTTGGGTTTTTTTGACTTTGCCTTCAAGCAAAGGGATTCAAAACTACTTCCAACAGCTAGGAAATCCAATTTTTAAACATGCGTTTCCTGACTTTGTTTGTCACAAAATTTCAAAATCCTTTTAGATTAATAGCTACCTTTGAACTATGAAAGAACTTGGCTTAGTCAGCAAATTACCCATCAATAGATTTACAGATTTTGGAGCATACCTTCAGTTAGAGTCCGGTGAAGAGGTCTTGTTACCCCAAGGTTATTTGAAAGGGGAGGAGCGTGAAAATGATGAGCTTGAGGTTTTTGTATATACTGACAGTGAAGATAGACCAGTTGCTGTAACCACTCGGCCTATTGCACTTTTAGATGAATGGGGTGTCATGGAAGCTAAGGAAGTCACCTCATTTGGAGCTTTTATGGATTGGGGTTTGCCGAAAGATCTTTTGGTGCCTAATGCTGAGATGGGTAAAAACATGGAGCCTGGGAAAAAGTACTTGGTCAAGGTCTGTGTGGATTACAGAACCAATAGGCTGATAGGAAGTACCAAGCATAAGGACTTTATCTATCCTGCGCCTAAAGACTATGAGCCGGGAATTCAAGTTGAGGGTTTGATATTTGACAAAACTGAGCTTGGATATAAAGTCTTACTAGAAGACCGATACGAAGGCTTGGTCTATGCAAATGAAGTATTTCAACCTTTGGAAATAGGAGAGCAGCGAACGCTCTATGTGAAGAAAAGGAGAGATGATGGTAAAATTGATTTGCAATTGTTGCCTACTGGTCGAGAAAAATACGAGGAAGGTGCGGAACGAATTCTGAAAATATTGGAAGAAAAGAAGTTTCTTCCCCTTCATGATAAATCAGATCCTGAGGAAATAAAAAAAGTGCTTTCTATGAGTAAAAAGCACTTTAAGCAATGTATAGGGCAGTTGTATAAGGCCAGAGAAATAAAAATTCTGGAGGATGGGATTGCATTAGCTGATTAATCCAATTTCAAAATATCACTGGGAGTTCGGCAGAGAATCGCTTTATTTCTGAAAAGGGCAATCGGTGATTTGATCAAATAGGGATATTTGACCAAGATTTTGAGCCAGTCTTCATCATCCCAGTTTTTACCTGCGATGTATTTCTGGTAATCAGGATGGGCTCGATTGAGCAGGTCCTTGGCACGCAGTCCAAGTTTCAATAATATGCTATCCCATTGAGTTGCAGTGATTCTTTGTTTCACCACATCGATCTCGTTGACAAATTTTGCTAGAGATTTTGCGTAGGCTTTGGTTTGCTTATCAATTGGTTGACCTGCGCTGTGATAGAATAAAAGTTCTGATGGATGTGTTTTCATAGTCATTGGGGTTTAGTATCTTATTAAGATACAAAAAATACGTAATAAATTGAAAATAAGATAGATGTGACTGCATCAAAAGATTCATTGAATTTAGAATTATTTAACATTGAGAGTAAATCTGAATTCCCAACTCATAAAAAGCTGAAGGAAAGGCTGCGAAAAGTAAAGCCTAAAAAGCTAGATGAAGACTTTGAAAATCTACACGATAAAGTGTTCGAAGATCTGGATTGCCTCGAATGTGCAAATTGCTGTAAGACAACAAGTCCCATTTTTTTGCAAACAGACATAGATCGATTGGCCAAAGTTTTTCGCCAAAAAAGCAGTGAATTTATAGACGAATATCTTCACCGTGATGAAGAGGGAGATTATGTCTTGAACTCTTCGCCTTGTCCTTTTTTAAACTCGGATAATAAGTGTTTAGTCTATGAGGACAGACCTAAAGCCTGCAGGGAGTATCCTCACACGAATCGGAAGAATATTCACGGAATTTTGGGTTTAACTTTAAAAAATACGCTAGTTTGTCCTGCAGTTTTCAAAATTTTCCAGCAGATTGGCAAAGAATATAGGAAGTAAAGCAATTTTTTGGCTTTTTTGAGAATCAAACCTATGAAGAACAAAATGAATAATTCGGAGACACACTTTTTAGGAGTGGACGTGGGCGGGACCCACCTTAAAATCGGACTTGTAGACAAAAACGGAAACATCCTCGATTTTCAAAAAGAGGATACTACGCCATTCAGAGACCATGCCGAAGGTTTTGGTCAAGCATTTATCTCCGGGTTAGACAAGTATTTCAAAAAATATCCTCAGGTTGAGAAAGTAGGCATAGGACTACCTGGGTTGATCAGTAAGGATAGAACAACACCGCTGGAAATCCCTGCTATTCCAAGTCTGAATAATTTCAATCTGAAAAACGGATTGGAGAAAGCTTACCCTGATAAAGAGTTCTTCTTAGAAAATGATGCCGCTGCTGCAGCAATCGGGGAGTTTTATTACGGAAAAGACGATCCATCAGATAATTTCCTCTTCATTACTATGGGTACTGGAATTGGAAGTGCTATGGTTTTGGATGGTGAGGTTTTCAAAGGTTCTAGAGGTAATGCCCTTGAAATGGGTCACATGCTATCAAGCGGTAGTGCCAGATTGGAAACACTGATCGGTAGAAAGGGCATTTTATCCATTCTTGAGAGAATGATAGCTGCTTATCCTGAGAAGGCTGGAAGGTTGAAAGGGGCTGATTTGGGAACTCATTTATTGGTCGACACCGCTAAGGAAGGAAATGAAGTTTCCCTGATGGTTTTTCAGGAAGTAGGCATTATCCTAGGCGAAGCTATTGTTTCGACTGTTCGAATTTTGGACGTAACAGAGGTGTATTTTGGTGGTGGGATTTCTGCTGGATTGGAGTTTATGATGCCTTCTATGGAAAGAACCATCCGTCAATACTTGACTAATTACTATAATAAGGATTTGAGGTTGAAAAAAGCCACTCTAGAAAATAATGCCGGCACATTAGGTGCTGCCGCCTTGTGTTTTATGGGTTCAGGGTTGTAATAGTCACTTCAGAAACCTTAGATATTGCATTCATTCGAAAAAGAACCTTGAGAGGTTCTTTTTCTATTTCTACCCCTTCGCATGCATTGCTTGGCTCTAGAAAATAAAAGAAGAAGCTTTGGCTTTTATCAACCAATTCCACCCGATCCGGCCTACCAAAAGTTTTGATGATTTCTTGATTATTAGCTCCTAAAAAGCTGTTTTTGATTTTTTCCAATTCATCCAAATCTTGGATTCGAAGACCACTGCATCCATATCTGTCATTTTTCCAATTCTCAATATTGATGTTGCCGGTATCCAGAGGACCTGAACAAGCAGCAATAAATAGTAGAAATACGAAAATGAAAGAAATTGAATATTTCATTGGGCAATAATTAATTTGAAGCAAAGGTATAGCGCAATCTTAAATCAGGACTATGTTTTCTATAAAACTATTTGAATCAATTTCCAGTACTATTGAAAATTTCCGGATTTGTTTTTTGCCTTAATCAGCTTATGCTCACGGTTTTTTGAAATTAATGACAAATATTGTCATAGCATGAAACCCAGATTGGCACATTCTGTTTGAGCAAATCCTTTATATTAGCACATCTAATTACCCGTGAATTATGTACTACCGTTTTGGGAAAGCCTTTTACTACATCAGCATCATTTTCTTTCTCTTTTTTCTTCTTTACTTCTACTCAGCATTGACCGATCAGGTCACTTATCAGATGGATGGAGAAGGAGGAATTTCTACTATTGGAAAAGGAAACTTTTTCTATGGGATGATTGCGACATTTGTGGCTTTGAATGCTTTGGTGCTCGTTCCGCCAAAAATGTTGGAGACCAAATCGTATAGAAAACTCCACAAGCTTTTTCCGATAGGAGATAATTATAGAGATTATTTATTGACTTGGTTTTACTCCTTTGGAGGCATTATCAATCTGAGTCTTGCGACTATTGTATTTTACATCCATGCCACCAATAATCAGGAGGAGATCGCAGCAGATGAATTTGGCTTTTTCTTTTATTTGATTCCTGGGCTTTTGGTGCTTTGGATCATTGCACTCTTTTTGCTTTTCGTAGGAAAAGCCAAACAGCTACAAAAAAGAGATTAAGGATAAGACTATGGCAGAAACAGTTAAATATACCGAAGACAGTATTAAATCTCTGGATTGGAGAGAGCACATTCGCCTTAGGCCGGGGATGTATATTGGTAAACTCGGAGATGGAAGTGCCCAGGATGACGGGATTTATGTTTTGGTCAAAGAGGTTTTGGATAACTCCATCGATGAACACATGATGGGGTATGGACGAAGCATAGAAGTAAAAATATCTGAACACCGAGTTGAAATAAGGGATTATGGTCGTGGCATTCCTTTGGGGAAAGTGATAGACTGTGTTTCCAAAATCAATACCGGTGGAAAATACGATTCAGGAGCTTTTCAGAAATCAGTAGGACTAAATGGTGTCGGTACAAAAGCTGTAAATGCTTTGTCAGACTATTTTAAAGTTCAATCCTATCGTGATGGGGAAACCAAAATAGCTGAATTTGAGAAAGGGGTATTGAAGGAAGATAGACCGATTGAGAAATCTTCTGATAGAAATGGCACCAAGGTGATTTTTACCCCTGATGCCAGCATATTCAAGAATTACCACTTCATCCCTGAGTATCTTGAAAATCAAATCTGGAATTATGCTTACCTGAATGCAGGCTTGACCATTAATTTCAATGGTAAAAAGTTTTTCTCAGACAGAGGACTTTATGATTTGTTGTCCAATAAAGTTGATGAGGAAAGTGCTAGGTATCCCATCATCCATTTGAAAGGGAATGATATAGAAATAGCGATCACTCACTCCAATCAATATGGTGAGGAATATTATTCATTTGTCAATGGACAGTATACCACCCAAGGAGGAACTCACTTGGCAGCTTTTAGAGAGGCTATTGTTAAGACAGTTCGGGAGTTTTATAAAAAAGATTATGACTCTTCAGATATCCGCCAAAGTGTGGTTGCAGCCATTGCGGTAAGAGTTCAGGAGCCTGTATTCGAATCCCAAACAAAGACGAAATTGGGTTCTCAATCAGTTGGTCCCGAAGGTCCAACCCTTAGAACCTTCGTCAATGACTTCATCAAGACTGAACTGGATAATTATCTGCATAAAAACCCTGCAGTAGCAGATGCTTTATTGAAGAGAATCTTGCAGTCTGAGAGAGAAAGGAAAGAGATTTCCGGAATTAAGAAGCTGGCAAACGAAAGAGCCAAAAAAGCTAATCTTCACAATAAAAAATTGAGAGATTGCCGTGTCCATTATGATGATGCGAAGGCTAATGAGGACTTGAAGAATAATACCATGCTCTTCATCACAGAGGGGGATTCAGCTTCTGGATCTATTACCAAGTCGAGGGATGTGCAAACTCAGGCAGTTTTTTCATTGAGGGGTAAGCCGCTTAATTGCTTTGGAATGACCAAAAAGGTGGTGTATGAAAATGAGGAATTTAATCTGCTACAGCACGCCTTGAATATTGAAGATGGTATTGAAAATTTGAGGTATAGAAAAATTGTCATAGCCACCGATGCCGATGTGGATGGAATGCATATCCGGCTATTAATTATGACCTATTTTCTACAGTTTTTCCCTGATTTGGTGAAAAATGGGCACTTATTTATTCTTGATACCCCTCTTTTCAGGGTAAGGAATAAGAAGGAAACTATCTATTGCTATTCAGATGAGGAAAGGCAACGTGCGATCCATAAGTTAGGAAATAAGCCGGAAATTACCCGATTCAAAGGATTGGGAGAGATTTCACCAGAAGAGTTCGGGAATTTCATTGGAGAGGATATCCGTTTGGAGCCTATCATCTTGAACAAGGAGACGAAAATCTCTGATCTTTTGAATTTCTACATGGGTAAAAATACGCCCGATAGACAAAACTTCATCATTGATAATTTGAAGATCGAGAAGGATTTGGCTTTGGATGACCCAAGAAATCAAGCAGAGGAAGAAGAGGCGGCATAAAAGCCTAACAGAAATATCAATTAATATTTCTGAAGAAAATTAAACCTGAAGACTAGTCAGAATGACTTCTGATCTTTATAAATAGTGGATTAATTAAATGAGCGAGGAAACAAATAGACCTGAAGAAAAAGACGAAAGCTTACACGATTCGGTGCCTGTTACCGGAATGTATAAGGATTGGTTTTTGGATTACGCTTCTTATGTAATCCTAGAGCGGGCTGTCCCTGCAATTGAAGATGGATTGAAGCCAGTTCAGCGTCGTATCCTTCATGCTATGAAGGAAATGGACGATGGGCGATTCAATAAAGTGGCCAACATTATTGGACAGTCCATGCAATACCACCCACATGGTGATGCTTCTATCGGAGATGCTATCGTCAATTTGGGGCAAAAAGATCTTCTTATTGAAACCCAGGGAAACTGGGGGGATATTCGTACAGGTGACAGAGCTGCAGCTGCTAGATACATTGAGGCTAGGCTTTCTAAATTTGCCCTAGAGGTAGTATTCAATCCTCAAACCACCGAGTGGCAATTATCTTATGACGGTCGAAAAAGAGAACCTGTAACCCTTCCGGTTAAGTTTCCTTTATTGCTAGCGCAGGGTGTTGAAGGAATTGCCGTAGGTCTTTCCACTAAAATTCTTCCTCATAATTTTCTTGAGTTGATAGATGGCTCAATTGAAATTTTAAAAGGCAATAAAACCAATGTTCTTCCAGACTTCATCACAGGAGGATTGGCAGACTTCAGTGAATATAATGAAGGCCTTAGAGGAGGAAAAATCAAAGTTCGAGCTAAAATAGAAGAAGAGGATTCTAAAACTCTTTTAATCAAGGAGATACCTTTTGGTACAACTACTGATTCTCTAATCGATTCTATTCTAAAAGCCAATGATAAAGGGAAAATCAAAATCAAAAAAGTGGTGGACAACACTGCTAAAGATGTTGAGATTCAGGTTCATTTGGCTCCGGGAGTTTCGCCCGATGTAACTATTGATGCGCTCTATGCCTTTACTGATTGTGAGGTTTCTATTTCTCCTAATGCTTGTGTAATCATTGAAGATAAACCGGTCTTTCTAACGGTCAATCAGATTCTTGAATACAACACCAAGCAAACTAAAGCACTTTTAAAGCGGGAGCTGGAGATCAGAAAAGGAGAGTTGATGGAAAAGCTCCTATTCTCTTCTTTGGAAAAAATATTCATCGAAAACAGAATCTACAGGGACATAGAAGAATGTACTACTTGGGATGCTGTTTTGGAGGCGATTGACAAAGGTTTGGATCCTTACAAGCCTGATTTTTACAGAGAGATTGTTCAGGAGGACTTAATCCGACTTACAGAGATTAAGATTAAGCGTATTTCGAAATTTGATGCATTCAAGGCAGATGAATTGATGAAAAGGCTTCAGGATGAATTGAAGGAAGTGAATCACAACCTAAAGCACCTGACAGACTATGCCATCAAGTATTATGAAAATCTAAGAGATAAATACGGAAAAGGCAGAGAAAGAAAAACTGAAATCAGAGCCTTTGATACCATTCAAGCCAGCGTCGTAGCAGCGAATAATGCCAAATTGTACGTGAACCGAAAAGACGGTTTTGTGGGCATGGGATTGAAAAAAGAAGAGTTTGTCTGTGACTGTTCCGATTTGGATGATATCATCGTTATCCGTAGAGATGGAGTGATGATGGTTTCCAAGATTCAGGAGAAGAACTTCATGGGGAAAGACATTCTCCATGTAGGAATCTATAGAAAAACTGATGAGCGTCTGACTTTCAATATGATCTATTTGGACGGTGCATCTGGTAGAGCCATGGTTAAAAGGTTCCAGCCTGGAGGTGTCACGAGAGATAAAGAATATGATCTAACAAAAGGAACGAAAGGTTCAAAATCGCTTTATCTCACTGCTAATCCGAATGGGGAAGCCGAAATAGTTACTGTTTATTTGACCCAAGGTGCCAAAGCCAGAGTCAAAGTATTCGACTTTGATTTTGCTACGATAGAAATCAAAGGGAGAGGAGCAGGAGGAAATATTCTGACCAAATATCCAGTTAGAAAAATCCAACTTAAAATGGAAGGTGTTTCCACTTTGGGTGGCTTGGATATTTATTACGACCCTATTGTTGGAAGACTTAATACAGATCAACGCGGTAATTTAATTGGTAATTTCCTGGGTGAAGATAGAATATTGGTTTGCTATAAGTCTGGAGATTATGAGTTGACCAATTTTGAACTGACCAACCGATACGAACCGAATGAGGTGGTATTGATAGAAAAGTTTGAACCAGAAAAGATTCTTTCTGCGGTGTATTTTGATGGAGGGAGTAAGACTTTCTATGTCAAGCGATTCCAGGTGGAAACCACTACACTCAATAAAAAATTCAACTTTATTACTGACCATAAATCATCCTATCTCAAGCTTGTTTCGACCAATAAGCAACCTCAGGTCTCTGCAACCTTAGTAAAAGGTAAGAATGAAGAGTCAGTAGAGTTTGATTTGGATATGCTAATCGACGTCAAAGGCTGGAAAGCTATTGGTAACAAGTTAAGTTCTCATGATATCAAGGACTTGCAGTTGATTGAAGTTAAAAAGGAATCCAAAAAGCAAGAGGCGGACAGTTCTGAGGAAGAAGGTGAAACGGATGATGAACTTGAAGTAGGTAGCACCATAGACTTGAGTCCCAAAAAGGATGATGAAGAACAATTGGGACTGTTTTAAACAGTCCCTTTTTATTTGAAAATGGAAGAAAAAGAGCTTTACAAGAAGGAATTGGGGCTGTTATCCTATCTGGGACAGTACATTACAGATCATAAAAAGAAGGTAATGGAAACTGTATTAGCTCAAAGAACCCGATTTTTCACAGTCGTTTTAGAGGATATTTACAAGCCTCATAATGCCAGTGCAGTATTAAGAACTTGCGATTGCTTCGGTATTCAGGATGTTCATATCATTGAAAAAACCAATCAATACAAAGTCAATCCTTATGTCACCCGTGGTGCATCTGATTGGGTAGATATTCATAAATATTTTTCCAATGAAGGAAATGCAGTCAAGGACTGTTTCTCTGCTCTCAAGAAAAATGGTTATCAAATATTCGCCACCAGCCCAAACCCCGGATCCATTTCTGTCTATGATTTGCCTGCAAACCAGAAAATCGCATTAGTTTTTGGCAATGAGCATGAAGGCGTAAGTGAAGAAGTGAAACAGCAAGCAGATGGCTTGGTTCATATTCCTATGTTGGGATTTACAGAGAGTTTTAATATTTCAGTCTCCGCTTCAATTTTTCTTTATGAATTGACTAAGCAAATCAAGGATTTAACAATCGAGGGCTTCCATTTATCAGAAGATGAAAAACATGCTTTAAGGCTTAAATGGTATAAGCAGATTGTAAAGAGGTCAGATCTACATGAAAAAATGTACTGGGAAACTCTGAATTCCTGAGTTAATTCTTCTTGAAAATAGAATTGATTTTTTCTCCAAATGAACTGGTATTTTGCTGATTTTTCGCTCTTTGTCTTTGTCTCTGACGCTTTTTCTGGTCCTTACTTTTAACTAAGACCATTCTCGCTGATATCCCCGCTTGTCCTCTGAAAAACTCCTCTCTTCCTGCCACATTAATATTGGGCTTATAATCAAAAGAGAAAACCGTATTCAAAAAGGTCATTTCAAAACCCAGGATAAAATCTACTCCGACTGTTGAATTCCCATAGGTATGCACTATCTCTTTGTTCACTGCATCTTTCATAAAGCTCTCTTCGCTTCCGAAAGCTAAGCCTCCTCCATAATAGTAGTTCAAACGCTTGGAGATGATAGGTCTATGAATTTCATATAAAATATGGGCCGTTGTGTTTCTTGAAAAGTCCGACTGAAGAATAGCCTCTATGGTATTTCTTTTACTGATTCTTTGTTGAAAAGAAAGTCCTACTGTTCTTCCCAAATCATTATTTCCAAGGCGTATACCCAATGAATTCCCATAATGCTGGGCTTGAAGAGAATTGATGGAACCAAAAAAAATCAGGAATAATAAATAAGTATATTTCATAGATCAGTTCTTTGAACTTCCCCTTGTTCAAGAACTATTCCAAGAATTGTTAAAAAAAAAGAGGCTGTCTCAAAAGTGCAATATGTCACATTGAGCGTCCCGACAATTGTGCGGGATCGAAATGTAGGCCACAACGATAGAAAAGGACTTCGACTCCCTACCTGCGACAGGAAGGCGCTACCAAAGAAAGTTTAAATTAAATTCCGAAATAAGAGAAATTTCGGAATTTAATTCTTTGTTATGGAAAGTAAGCTTTAGCTAACTTAAAATCCTTTTGCTTCTATTAAGGATTTTCTTTTTTCTCTTCGTTCTTTTGCCTTGAAGCAAAAGAACCAAAAATTCAAGACGCAGCAAAGCTCCAACCGCACTTGGCCGGACGCTGGCCCGCTGCTGCGTCAGCCCACCGCGCCCTCACTAAATAAGTTCTTCTAAAAGGAAAGGTTTTCAATTGTGAAATAACAACACATAAATCCATTTTGGAAGACCATGTCATGTCCTTTTTTATATGTTCGAAGAATATTTAAGACTCAGGCTGACACTAAAGCTATTAATGAGACAGCCTCTTGAATTTATGCTTCGCTGATCACTATTTTTTCAATCTTATCTCCTGCTCGGATAGCATCTATGACTTCAAGTCCTTCTACTACTTTTCCAAAGCAAGTATGGTTTCTGTCTAAGTGAGCTGTATTATCTCTGCTATGGCAAATGAAAAACTGGGAACCTCCGGTATTTCTTCCAGCATGTGCCATTGAAAGTACACCTCTATCATGGTATTGGTTACCTCCGTCTAATTCGCAATTGATTTTATAGCCTGGTCCACCGGCACCATTTCCGATTGGACATCCTCCTTGAATCACAAAATTTGGAATTACTCTATGAAAAGTAAGTCCATCATAGAATCCTTTTTGCGATAATTCAACGAAGTTATTTACTGTGTTGGGAGCATCTTTCTCATAAAACTCCACCTTCATTGTTCCCTTTTCAGTGATAATTTCAGCTGTCTTCATGTTGTGTTTTTTGATCTGAATTTTTCGAGGGGTAAAAATAGTCTTTCCCTAGAATAATCATTCAATTATTTATTGGGATAATTAAATTTTGGATGGTAATCAAGAAAAAAAGCCCATACAATGATGTATGGGCTTTGGTTATAGAGGGTTTATATTGATTAAATTTTTGGTGCTCCAGCCAGAATATCCTCAGAGGCGTATGATTCAAACTGCTTGAAGTTTTGAACAAATGATTTTGCCAAGTCTGATGCTTGCTTATCATAATCTGCCGGATTGTTCCATGTGCTTCTTGGGTTTAATACTTCACTAGGAACATTTGGACAAGATTGAGGAACCTCAAAACCAAAAACTGCATGAGGTTTAAAATCAACAGACTCTAAGCTACCTTCCAAAGCCGCGGTGATCATGGCTCTAGTGTAAGCTAACTTCATTCTAGAACCTACACCATAAGGTCCGCCAGTCCAGCCTGTGTTGATCAGCCAAACATTGGTCTCGTACTTTTCCATTTTCTCTCCAAATAGAGAAGCATACGCTGTTGGGTGTAGAGGAAGAAATGCTGCACCAAAACATGCGGAAAACGTCAATTTAGGCTCTGTGACTCCCATTTCTGTACCTGCTACTTTAGCAGTATAGCCAGAAATAAAGTGATACATAGCTTGACTCTTGTTCAGTTTAGAAATCGGAGGGATCACTCCAAATGCATCTGCTGTAAGGAAAAATATATTTTTTGGGATTCCCGCAGTAGAAGGCTCTAAAGCGTTTGGTATATAATGAATAGGGTAGGCTGTCCTCGTATTTTCGGTTACACTTTTATCTGCGTAATTCACGATTCGAGTTCCCGGATTAAATCTGGTGTTTTCCACGATGGAACCAAATCGAATGGCATCCCAGATTTCAGGCTCTTTTTCTCTGCTTAGGTCAATGACTTTAGCATAACAGCCACCTTCGAAATTGAACACGCCATTTTCTGTCCATCCGTGCTCATCGTCTCCGATCAATCCTCTTTTGGGATCAGCAGATAAGGTGGTTTTACCTGTACCTGAAAGACCAAAGAAAATAGCCGTATCACCTTTCTCGCCAACATTGGCTGAACAGTGCATAGAAAGCACATTCTTTTCGTGAGGAAGGATAAAATTCAGAACAGAGAAAATACCTTTCTTCATTTCTCCAGCATATCCTGTACCTCCAATCAAAATCATTCGCTTTGACATATTTAATATGGCAAAGTTTGGATTTTTAGTACCGTCCGTTTCAGGGTCTGCCTGGAATCCCGGAGCGCAGATAATGGTAAAATCATGCTCAAAGTCTTCCAACTCCTCTTGAGTAGGTCTCAAGAACATGTTGTGGCAAAAGAGGTTATGCCATGCCCAAGTATTGATAACTCGAATATTCAATCTATGCTGAGGATCAGCTCCGGCAAAAGCATCTCTAACAAAAAGATCTTTGTCAGAGAGGAAAGCTTTCATTTTCTCCAATAATCGATCAAATTTTTCTTCATCGAATGGAATGTTGATGTCTCCCCACCAAACAGCATCTTCTGTTTGAGCATCTTTGACAACGTAACGATCCTTAGGAGATCTACCGGTGAATTTACCGGTGTCTGCCATCAACGCTCCCGTAGAGGTGAGGTATCCTTCCTTTCGAGCCAATGCCTGTTCCACCAATTCGGCTTGTGGAAGATTAAAGTGAACTTTTCCGCTTGTCTGCAAGTCGAGAAAATTCAAAGGAGAGGTCTGGGTGTCCAGAGCTAAATCCTGCATAAAATTTTGGGTTTACAAACTGAAAATTGTCTTCCCAAAATTAGGAAAAAGGTCTTAATTCAAAATGAAAAATCTTTAAAATTTCGCTTTTCAATCGATTACGAAGAAAAAACAGATAATTATTTGGCAGTCTTGAATTTTCATTTATTGAACTGCTCACAAATCCTTCAGATTTACATATTTTAAAATGAAAATTGGGTGTATTTAAATCAATCCATTTTGAAGAACCTGCCAAATTCTTTTATCATTGTAAAATTTATCAACCTAAATCACTGACTTAATTGGAAACTCCAAACA
This sequence comes from Algoriphagus sp. UBA3586, assembly GCF_002376385.1. Lineage (NCBI taxonomy): Bacteria > Pseudomonadati > Bacteroidota > Cytophagia > Cytophagales > Cyclobacteriaceae > Algoriphagus > Algoriphagus sp. UBA3586. Next base: position 30,627 of record NZ_DFMT01000012.1, read on the forward strand.
ATCCTGAATTTGAAGGGCCAACTATTTTTGGCCACCCGAAGGGTCTGATGACCTTGTTTTTCACAGAAATGTGGGAGCGCTTCAGTTACTACGGAATGAGAGCATTGCTCATTCTTTTTATGACCACCGCTATTGCTGATGGAGGTCTTGGTTTTGATGATAAAACCTCCGGTGCTATTTATGGACTCTACACCATGGGTGTATATTTATTGGCTTTACCGGGAGGTTGGTTAGCAGACCGTCTTTTTGGTTTGAAAAAATCTGTTTGGTACGGTGGTATTATTATCGCCATGGGTCACTTTATGATGGCTTTGCCAGGAATTTTTGGATCTGGTGCTTATGAAGGAAAAACAGAGCTTTCTGCCTTAGATACCAATTCATTTTTTCTAGGGCTTATATTAATTGTACTTGGAACAGGTTTATTAAAACCCAATATCTCATCAATTGTAGGTCAATTATACCCTGCCGGAAGCTCAAAAAGAGATGCGGGTTTCTCTATTTTCTACATGGGAATCAACTTGGGTGCTCTTATCGCACCTATCGCTTGTAGTACGCTTGCTGAATATGATTGGCACTTAGGATTTGGTTTGGCTGGATTAGGGATGGTTTTTGGCTTAATTCAGTATAAAATTACTGGTGCTTCCTTGGAAGGATATGGTGAAGCTCCAGTTGTGGCTGAAGAGACTGAAAAAGTTCAGCAGAAAAAGTTGCGCTCTTTGGTAACCTGGATTGGATTAGCTTTAGCAGTTTTTGTGGCTGTTTTGTTTACTGGACTTATTCCTATTGATGTATCTGCTATCGCAGGAGCTTCAGGAACCATCATCGCATTGGTTGCTTTTGGATATCTAGGCTATGTAATCCTTTTTGGTGGATTGGATAAAGGGGATAAAAATAAGGTTGGAGTAATCGCCATTTTGTTTTTGTTCTCTGCTATGTTCTGGTCGGGTTTTGAGCAGGCAGGTTCTACGCTCAACTTATTTGCAGAAAGATTTACAGACCGATCAGTTTTAGGCTTTGAAATACCTACCGGTTATTTCCAATCTATCAACTCCATGTTTATCATCATTTTTGCTCCGATTTTTGGAGGAATGTGGGTATGGTTGGGTCGCAAAAATTTGGAGCCTAGCTCTCCATTGAAATTTACATTTGGTCTCCTTCTTTTAGGTTTGGGCTTTTTTGTGATGTATTTCGCAGCTAAAATTGCTGCTTCCGGTGACTTGGCGGCTCCTACATGGTTGATCATGACTTATATGCTTCACACATTTGGTGAGCTAAGTTTGTCACCTGTAGGATTGAGTTTGGTTACCAAACTAGCTCCAAAAGGCTATGCAGGACAAATGATGGGTATTTGGTTCCTATCTGTTTCTCTTGGAAACTTGTTTGCCGGCCTGATAGCAGGTGAAGCGAGTGGGGGAACTGAAGAGGCTTTGGCTCAGATGCCAGACCAATATATGTTGATCGTTTACACCGTTATTGGTTCAGCATTATTGCTCTTCCTACTGAAACCAATTATAAAACGAATGATGGGCAATGTCCATTAAATGAAGGGAGGCTGTCTCAAAAGTGCAAATGTCACATTGAGCGTCCCGACAATTGTACGGGATCGAAATGTAAGCCAAAACGAAAGAAATGGCCTTCGACTCCGCTCAGGCTGACACAAGGGCTATTAATGAGACAGCCTTTTTTTAGAATAAACTTGTCTGAACAGTAGTTGGCTTACTCGCTTGAATGGTTCCTTTGAGCATCTCTTGCATTAGTTTGATAAAGCCAGGCTCCCAGTTTTCAGGATTAATTTTAACTTCCTTGGCTTCATATTCAATAGGGCCTCGCATTTTCTCAAATCCAATCATCATGCTCCAGATGGTGTAGAAAGTGATTTCAGGTTGTAATTCCGGCCTGATACTCCCATCCTTGATCCCATGACTGACCATTAGGATTCCCAGCTTTGCTGGTTCATGGTGAATTTCTAAAAGTTTTTGGAAGTGAACGCTTTCTAAGATCAAGGCATTGATAGATTCCCGCTCTTTTTCTGAGTTATATTTTTTCATCAGATCTAAAAAGTTGATCACAGAATCATAAAGGATCTGATTGTTTTTCGCAAAATTTGATATTCTGATTATCAAATCAGAAAGCATAGCTAAGCCTGATTTCCCCCGGCTTCGGTTGGACCATTCATCTCGGAATTCGTCTTTTAATTGGTCGAAGGCCTTTTTGGTCAATGCCATAAAAAGGTCTTCCTTATTTTTGAAATAAAAATAACTCAGCCCTTTACTAATCCCTGCTTTTTTTGCCACATCCTCCATTCGGGTTGCTTGAAATCCCTTACTGGTGAAGAGTGCTATTGCGGAATCCAGAATTAGCTTTTCCTTATTTTTTTCGCCTGCCATACCTTTTGATCGTCTGTATAAAAAACATATCAAAGATATTAAACCTTAGTCAAAAACCGGAATTAACCCTGAGTCAATTTTCAGTGTAAAGACATAAAAAAAGCCCTAAATTTTAGAATTTAAGGCTTTTTGCTTGATCCTCATAGGATTAAACAATCTCTACGATGAAGTAATTCTTCTTTCCTTTTTGCACTAGTAAATACTTTCCTTGTAGCAATTCAAAATTTATGGATGCGTTAGGATCAGCAATCTTTTCCTTATTGATACTCAAGCCACCTCCCTGAATCATTTTTCTCGCTTCTCCTTTGGAACCGAAAATCACTCCCTGAGAAATTTCTCCAAATAAATCTAAAATAGAGGTAAGTGCTGTGTATTCAGATTTCTCAATTTTTACTTGAGGCACTCCATCAAATACTTGCAAAAAGGTTCGCTCATCCAAAGCTGCCAAGTCTTCTGTAGAAGATTTACCGAATAGGATTTCAGATGCTTTTACAGCCATCTCATAATCTTCCTGGCTATGGACCATGATGGTAACTTGCTTGGCTATTTCTTTCTGTAAGCTTCGTAAATGAGGTGCCTGAGCATGTTCAGCTTCCAATGCCTCTATGGTCTCCCTGTCTAAAGTGGTAAATATTCGGATATATTTAGATGCATCTTCATCAGACACATTCAACCAAAACTGGTAAAACGCATAAGGAGAAGTTTTTTCCGGATCAAGCCAAACGGAACCGCCTTCAGTTTTCCCGAATTTGCTTCCATCAGCTTTAGTAATCAAAGGAACCGTTAAAGCAAATGCACTGCCGCCACCCATTCTTCGGATGAGTTCAGTACCTGTTACTATATTTCCCCACTGATCTGAACCTCCAAGCTGAACAGTACAGTTTTTATTTTTCCAGAGGTGGTAAAAATCGTAACCTTGAATCAGCTGGTATGAAAACTCGGTAAAAGAAAGCCCATTTCCATCTTCAAGTCTTCTTTTAACGGAGTCCTTGGACATCATGTAGTTTACTGTAATGTGCTTTCCTACATCTCTGATAAAATCCAAAAAGGAAAACTGAGACATCCAATCATAGTTGTTGACTAACTCAGCTTTGTTGTCAGCATTGGTTTTGAAATCCAAAAACTTAGACAATTGATTTTGTATGCAGGATACATTATGATCTAATGTCTGTTTGTCCAAAAGGTTTCTTTCTGCTGATTTAAAAGAGGGGTCTCCAATCATTCCAGTTGCCCCGCCTACCAAAGCAAAAGGCTTGTGACCCGCTCTCTGGAAATGCAAAAGCGTCATTACTCCCACCAAATGGCCAATATGAAGAGAGTCTGCTGTCGGGTCAAAACCCAGATATGCCGAAGCGGTTCCCTTGTTTAAGTGTTCTTCGATTTCGGGTGTCATATCTTGGAGCATTCCTCTCCAGCGCAATTCTTCTATAAATGGATTCATGGAATTATTAAAATTTAAGCCGCAAATATAGCCTTGTCCATCGAAGGATGGAAGAAAAGTATAAAAGGATTGCTGGATGCATCCATTCTTCCTTGAAAAGACACCAACGGTGAAGTTTTGAAGCTATGTTTTTTAATTTTCATTACTTTCACAATCGAAATTAAAAGCTATGAGATATTTATATAGTATTCTAACTCTGACATTATTCACTCTGATCAGTTCAGGAATCAATGCCCAAGAGAATCCCTCTTGGATGAGATATCCTGCAATTTCTCCCGATGGAAGCACCATTGTGTTCACCTACAAGGGCGATTTGTATACGGTGTCTTCTCAAGGTGGAGAAGCTAAGCAAATCACCTTTCACGAAGCTCATGACTATCAACCAGTCTGGAGCAAGGATGGAAGCAAGATTGCTTTTGCATCTGACCGGTATGGGAATTTTGACATCTTTATCATGGATGCTGCTGGAGGCCCGGCAACAAGATTGACATATCATTCCAATGATGAGCAACCTTTTGATTTTTCAGCAGATGGAAAGTTTGTCCTATTCGGAGCAACCCGAATGGATATTGCTTCTCATAGACAATATCCTACTGGATCTCAGCCTGAATTATATAAAGTGCCGGTAAGCGGTGGGAGAGTAGACCAAGTTTGGACTATTCCAGCAGAATATGTAAAGACCAGTAAAGATGGATCTAAAATAGTCTATCATGACAAAAAAGGAGGGGAGAATGAATGGAGAAAACATCATGAGTCTGGAATAGCCAGAGATCTTTGGATCTATGATGCAAGCTCTAATTCGCATCAGATGCTCACCACATTCTATGGAGAAGACAGAAACCCGGTTTTTTCACCCGATGAAAAAGAGTTGTATTATCTAAGCGAGCAAAATGGAAGTTTCAACGTGTTTTCCATGGCCTTAGATAATCCCTCGCAGACTACTGCCTTAACTAGCTTGACAAATTTTCCAGTTCGCTTCTTAAGTATTTCCAACAATGGATTGATGAGTTTTGGATACGATGGAGAGCTGTATACCTTAAGAAAAGGTGAAAATCCTAAAAAAGTAGCCGTTAGTCTTAAAACTCAGGCTATTTCCAATCCTGATAACTTTATTTCTATTAATGGTGGAGTTAGCGAAATGAGTATTTCTCCTGATGGAAAAGAAATCGCCTTCGTAGCCAGGGGAGAAGTTTTTGTAACTTCTGTCGATGGATCACTTACAAAAAGAATTACCAATACTCCAGAGCAAGAGAGATTTGTGGAATTTGCTCCTGATGGAAAATCTATAGTATATGCCAGCGAGAGAGATGGAAAATGGCAGATTTTCCAAAGTACTAAACCAAGAGCAGAAGAACCTTTCTTTTTTGCTTCAACCTTGCTGAATGAGAAGTTATTGCTAGAGGTAAATGATGATGCCTATCTTCCAAAATTGTCTCCTGATGGGAAAAAGCTCGCTTATGTAGAAGGACGCAGAACCTTGAAAGTTGTCGATTTATCAAGCAAAGTGGCTGTTACTTTAATGACTCCTGAGCAGCTCTTTCACATGAGAGATGGAGATCAATATTTTGTATGGAGTCCTGATAGTAACTATTTATTAGCTACCTACAGACCTACCATGGTCAACTCTGAAGTGGTTTTATTGGATATCACTGGCAAGCAACCCATGAAAAAGATCACCCAAAGTGGCTACAGTGATGACAGAGCTACCTGGGTAAATGAGGGGAAACAAATGCTTTGGATGTCTAATAGAGATGGTCTGAGAAGCTATGCCACATCAGGAAGAAGTGAAGAAGATGTGTATATGCTCTTCTTCGATAAAGCAGCTTGGGACAAATTCAACTTGAGTAAAGAGGAATTTGACTTGATGAAGGAAATAGAAAAGTCCAAAAAGAAAGATGATTCCAAAGAGGAAAAAAAGGATGAGAAAAAAGAAATCGCTCCTCTAAAATTTGACTGGGATGGATTGGAAGAAAGAAAGGCCAAACTGACCATTCACTCTTCCATGTTGGGAGATGCTGTACTCAGTAAAGATGGGGAGAAACTATTCTATTTGGCCAGTTTTGAAAAAGGACAAAACCTCTGGAGCACTAATTTAAGGACTAAAGAAACCAAGCAGGAGCTTGCTCTCAATGCCGGGTATGGTAGGTTGATGTGGGATAAGGATCAAAAAAATCTTTATCTATTGAGTGATGGAAGTATTTCCAAAATCAACACAGAGTCCATGAAGAAGGAGGGTATAAAGATCAGTGGCGAGATGAGTTATGATAAAGACGCAGAATTAGCCCATTTATTTGATCATGTTTGGTTAAGGACAAAGGGTATTTTTTATACTCCGGATATGCATGGTGTAGACTGGGAAAAAGCCAAAGTAGATTATCAAAAATACCTGCCGCACATTGGTAATAATTATGAGTTTGCTGAAATGCTCTCTGAAATGATCGGTGAATTGAATGTTTCACATGCTGGAGCTCGATACAACAGATCTATTCCAATGGCTGATCAAACGGCTGCTTTGGGGATATTCTGGGATTATAAGCATCAGGGAAATGGACTGAAAATAACTGAAGTGATCTCTGGAGGCCCATTGGATAAAGCAGAATTCTCTGTAAAGCAGGGTATGATTATTCAAAAGATCGATGGTGAAGTAATCAGTCCAGAAGTGGATTTTGCTAAACTATTGAACAGGAAAGTGGACAAGTTTACCTTGCTTGAACTGACTGATGCAAATGGTGCAAATGTTCAGCAGATCACAGTAAAACCAATTTCCTTGGGGGAAGAAAACAGACTTCTTTATAAAAGATGGGTGAAAAAGAATCAGGAAGAGGTTACAAAATTAAGCGATGGAAAATTGGGGTATGTACATATTCCAGGGATGAGTGATGGACCTTATCGAAATGTGTATGAGGACATGATGGGTAAATATCATGACACAGAAGCAGTTATCGTAGATACTCGTTTCAATGGTGGTGGAGACTTGGTAGCTGATTTAGCTATGTTCTTTACGGGCGAAAAATTCCTGACTTATGCCACTGCTGATAAAGTGGTAGGTTATGAGCCAACAGCAAGGTGGACTAAACCTACATTGGCGATGTTCAATGAAGCCAATTATTCAGATGGACATTGTTTTGCCTGTGGGTATACAGATTTGAATATTGGCAAAACTGTGGGTATGCCTACTCCAGGAACTTGCTCTTTTGCAGGTTGGGAAGGTTTGCCAAATGGAGTGAGATGGGGAGCTGTTCCTATTTCTGCCAAAAATAAAGTAGGAGAGTGGCTGGAGAATAATGAAACAAAGCCACAGTTTGAAGTGAAAAATATGCCAGGGAAAATTGATCAGGGAATTGACCAGCAGCTCGAAAAGGCAATTGAAGAACTTCTGAAAGAGGTGAAATAAAAAAAAGCCGGGCAATTTGCCCGGCTTTTTCTTTTATCTAATGCTTATCCATTATACGTATCTGATTATTGATAATTCTTATTGTTCAAAGACTCATCATTCTTGAAGAACTGAGTCATTTTTGCAAATGAACTATCAAAATATCCCTCTAGCATTTTCTTGATGATGAATGTTCTGTACTCATCTTTAGATACGATTGGGAAATACTCATGGCTTTTGCCATAAGACTTGTGACTCACAAAGCCTTTTCTTTCTAGAATCCTAACGATAGTGGAAACTGTGTTGTAGGCTGGCTTTGGTTCTGGCATCGGTACAAGGATGTCTTTGACAAACCCTCTTTCGATGTCCCAGAGGATTTGCATGATCTCCTCTTCTGCTCTGGTTAATGGTTTCATAAGGTGTTAAGTTTTAATTCCTTAGAAAATTATTGGTTTAGTTTCGAAAATCCAAGAAAAGTACAAAAATAAGTTTGCCTATTTAGTTAAAAAAAATCTCAAGTAGCTGAAAACTAGGGAAATAAAAAAGGAGCAAATTTTGCTCCTTTTTGATTATGCTGTTCTTAATTTAATTATACCCGATGCGTGTAATAGTTTTACAATGGGATAGGTCGGATCAAATTCGTACCATTTCACTGCAAAGTTGGGACGGTTTGGAAGCTTATGATGATTATTTTGGAAAAGCTCTCCGAGCATTAAAACATCCAACAATAACGAATTTTTTGATTTATCATTATTGTCAAAATTAGCATATCCGTATTTGTGGCCGCTCCAGTTAACAATAGCACCATGAACAGGACCCATCAAGAAATGGATTGGAAGTAAGAAGTACATCCACCAGTGAGTTCCAGGCAATTCAAATACAGTAATTGCCAATACGTAGATTGCTACATATAATAATCCCCAAGCTACTCGGACTCCCATGCTGTCTGCAAATTTGTCAAATCTGTTCCAATCAGGAATATCTTTAGAAAAACGCTCCTCAGGCTTCAATTTAAAGCTGAAGTAATCATTGTAAATGTTTTTTGTTTTCCACATCATGGTGAAAAGGTTCTCTGTATGATGTGGGGAATGAGGGTCTTTCGGAGTATCGCTATATGCATGATGCATTCTGTGAAGGATAGCGTATGCTCTAGGGGATAAATAGGAACTACCTTGCCATATCCAGGTGAAAAGATAGAAAAATCTCTCCCAGTATTTATTCATGACAAACATTTGATGAGCTGCATAGCGGTGCAGAAAGAAGCTCTGGCAGAATAATGAAAAGTACCAGTGCAGAAGAAAGAAGATAATGATAATCACTCGTTATTGGTTTGTTTAATTTGTACAAATATAAGAGGCAGTAGCCCAATAGTAAAGCTTCCAGGAGATCAACCTCGATCTAATTTTCATGATTTAAATCAATTTTTGCTTAATTTGGTGAAAACAACTTTTCATTATGTCTCAGCAATCACAAGCAACTTCGATTCTTGTCAAAATTCTATTAGGTGGCATTGCAGTATTAATAGCAGCTTTTTTTCTTCCGGGAATCTCCATTGATGGATGGATTACTGGCTTTTTGCTCGCTGCTCTGTTGATTTTAATCAACCTGACTGTAAAGCCTTTGATGATCTTACTTACTTTACCCTTAACCATCATCACCTTTGGTTTGTTCCTCTTGGTGATTAATGCTTTAGTAATATTATTAGCAGATGCGATTATTCCAGGTTTTGAAGTAAACGGATTTTGGTGGGCTTTATTATTTGCAATAGTCTTGAGCTTGATCAACTCGCTGTTTGGAAATAATTTGAATTTAGATCGTTGAGGTACTTTGATCGTTTACCCTTCGATAAACTTTCAAAATTCCGTTTTTATCTGGACTCTTTATTTCCTGTTTGGAAGGATGAATCATGGCCTTTAGAATGAATTTTTCAGAAGGTTCATTGTAAGCTGGCGCTTCATCAATCCATTTGATAGTCTCAAAGTCTATGTTTGCCGGGGGGATGCAGAATTTATCATTGGCATCCTGAATCATATACATTTCCTCGTTTGGGTCTATGCCAGTTATTTTTTTTTGATCCGAAATACCTACTACAATGATACCTCCTTTTGTATTGGCCAAAGCAGAGATTGTGCGGGCTATTTTCTCTTTCGAACTTACTTTCAGCTTGAAATCCAATGAGATACCTTCTTCTGATTTTAAAACTTTTTTGATGAATTCTTCATCAAACTTTTCTATATTATGTTTATTCATTTACAATTTGTGACGTATATTACTTGCTATATTCAACTTGAAGATTATCTTTCCCAACTGAAACTTAAGACTAATAATTTTTAATCTATGTCAACTATGAATCCTGGCTTTGATCCAAAAGAAATTTCCAAGCTCAAGCAGGAATTGAAAGCCTCTGGCAAATCATTTCAATTAATTCCTGAGGAGGAAAACTCTGATGAATTTGTAAATTTTTACTTCATTGGAATGTTTGAAGGTAAAGAAGTTATATACGATGCTGCCTTATATACGTTGAGACTACACCATGCGAGTGAGGTTTATGAGCTTGCAGAACATGAAGCGGCTAAGAAATTCCCGAATTTCAGTGGAATTAGATACGAAGAAGATGAAAATGGCAATCTTATGCCATTGTCTAGTGAAGAAGAGGAAATCGGTTGGTTTATCACTGAGATGATCATGGAAATCGAAGAGGAGGAGTCTGTGAAAGTTCAAGAATTCATAGACATCGATACAAATCACGATTATGGAATCGGTTTAGATGCAGCTTTGAATGTGGAATATATTGATGAGAAAGTAATAACTAAATTTATCAAGGAATTTAATGATGATACAATTCAGCTAGATGAAACCATGTATGCTTTTCAATCTGAAGAAGAAGACGTTTAAATTTTAATTTGGAACAAAAAATTGGAGCGCTTGTTAAAATACAAGCGTTTTTTTTATGCTTAAAATTGCCTGGTCTTCCGAATATGCTCATCCTTTGCCTCCGGGACATAGATTTCCGATGGAGAAATATGAGCTTTTGCCTCAGCAACTGATGTATGAGGGCACAGTTTCTGAAAGAAATTTCTTTGCTCCCGATGCAATAGATGAAAGTCTTATTGTACAAGTCCATGATGCTCAATATTGGGAAAAACTCAAAAATTTAGCCTTAAGCAGGTCAGAAGAACGAGCTACTGGTTTTCCTTTAAGCAAAGAATTAGTGAATAGGGAAACTATCATTGCTGGTGGATCGGTTAGAGCTGCTTTGTTTGCACTTGAGTACGGTATTTCCTTAAATATTGCCGGTGGTACTCATCATGCGTTTACGGATAGAGGAGAAGGGTTTTGCTTGTTAAATGATATAGCTTTAGCGAGTCGATATTTGCAGAATGAAGGACTTGCCAAAAATATTCTAGTCATAGATTTGGATGTGCATCAGGGCAATGGTACGGCTCAAATTTTCAAAGATGATCCTTCCGTATTCACATTCAGCATGCATGGAGCCAAAAACTATCCTCATCGAAAAGAAAAGTCTGACATGGATATTGAATTGCCGGATGGAACGGGAGATGAGGAATATTTAACTCAGCTAGATCTGGCCTTAGAAAACATACTGAAGAAGTTTCATCCTGACTTCATCATGTATCAATGTGGTGTCGATGTGTTGGAAACAGACAAACTTGGACGTCTAGGCATGAGCATAGAAGGTGTTAAAATGCGTGACAAGAAAGTGCTGAACCTTGCAAAAGAGTTGAAGCTTCCAATTATGTGTTCGATGGGAGGAGGCTATAGTGAAAAAATCAGCCATATCATTGAGGCGCATGCTCAGGTTTACAGGCTAGCTCAGGACATATTTTTTTAAATACTCCTAAAAAAAGCTTTTTCAAAAAGGTCAGACCTTGGAAAATCAATACTTTCTTTATATTTGCGCCCTTGTCAACAATAAAATATACAAAGTGAAAAAAGGATTTAAATTCATAGGAGTACTTGGTTTTGCAACAGTGCTTTTTTACGCTTGTCAACCAAAAACTACAGAAAACACAACTGCAACAGCTTCAGGAGAGGCTGCTTCAATTTCTGATTTGAGTATTGCATATGTGTATACTGACAGTGTGATCAATCAATACGAGTTCTTCAAAAAGAAATCCGAAGAAATCACAGAAAAAGGAAAGAAGTTTGAAGGAGATCTTCAAAGCAGAGCTAGAGGTTTTGAGCAGGAGGTAGCTAATTTCCAGCAAACTGGTGGAAATATGACTCCTAACCAGCAAAGAGCAAAGCAGGAAGAGTTGGTAAAGAAAGAGCAAAACTTGATGACTTACAGAGATAATCTGATGCAAGAGCTTTCTGCCGATGAGTCTAATCTATATAGCGATGTTTATGACAAAGTTCAGAAATATCTAAAGAGCTATGCGGAGGAAAATAACATTGATTTGATTTTGAGCTACACTAGAGGTGGAGCAGTATGGTATGGAAAAGATGCTTTGGATGTAACCAAAGCCGTGATTGAAGGTCTGAATAAAGAGTACAATACTACGCCTGCTGATTCAGCCAAATAAGTATTTACTTATTGATATATCGAAACCCGGCTTAAGGTCGGGTTTTTTTGTACCCTATTTTTAGGTATTTTTGACGCCTAATTGATAAATCCAAGTAATGAAAATCACAGAATTTCTAAAGCACCACTACAGACATTTTAATGCAGCTGCCTTGATTGATGCGGCCGAAGGATATAAGACTCATTTGGAAGAAGGAGGGAAGATGATGGTTACCCTAGCAGGAGCCATGTCTACCGCTGAATTGGGTATTTCCTTGGCAGAAATGATTCGTCAAGACAAAGTCCAAATCATTACCTGTACAGGTGCCAACCTGGAAGAGGACGTTTTTAATCTGGTTGCTCACGATTATTATGAGAGAATCCCAAATTACCGGGAATTATCTCCTGCACAAGAGCAAGATCTTTTGGAGAGACACATGAACAGGGTTACAGATACTTGTATTCCTGAGATGGAAGCCATGAGAAGAATTGAAAATGTGATTTTGGAAGAGTGGATGAAAGCCGACCAGGCCGGTGAAGCATATTTTCCTCATGAATTTTTCTACAAAATATTGCTTTCCGGTAAGTTGGATGACTCTTTCCAAATTGATCCTAAGAATAGCTGGTTATTAGAAGCTGCCAAAAAGAACCTGCCTATCATAGTGCCAGGATGGGAAGATTCAACTTTGGGAAATATGTTTGCAGGTCATGTGATCTCCGGAGATGTAAAGAATGTACATACTGTAAGAAGCGGTATAGAGTATATGATGTTCTTAGCTGAGTGGTATACTCAAAATGCTACGGAAGAAAGTAAAGTTGGATTTTTCCAAATTGGCGGGGGAATTGCAGGAGATTTCCCAATCTGCGTGGTTCCGATGCTGCATCAGGACTTGCAACGTGATAATGTGCCTCTTTGGGGTTATTTCTGCCAGATCTCTGATTCTACTACTTCTTATGGATCATACTCTGGAGCAGTTCCCAATGAGAAGATTACCTGGGGTAAACTTGGTTTAGAAACTCCGAAATTTATCATTGAATCTGATGCAACAATTGTGGCCCCGCTGGTATTCGCCATCGTTTTGGGTCAATAATTATGAATAAGTTCAAGTCATTTTATGTGAAAGCAGGCAGTCTAGTATTGCTTGCTTTTTCTTTTTCCTCAGGCCTTTCTGCTCAAGCTATCCGAAGTTTGTCAGGAGCAAATAGTCCACAGGATGATCAAAATCCTGTTTGGATTGGAAATAATACGCTGCTCTTTACCAGAGCATTTCACCCAGATAATAAAGGTGGAATTACTGATCCCGGTGATATATGGATGAGTAAAAAAGATGAAAATGGGGAATGGTCAGAGGCCATTCACAGACCTGATCTCAGTACACCTGGCTATGATTTTCCCTTGGGTTTGGAGGATCTTCTGACTTTACTAGTATATCACAGAGATACTGAAAGGAATGGGGTTTATCAGTACTCCAAGTTTGGAACTGACTGGAATTTTCTGAGAAAAGTCAATGTGGAAGGAATTTCAGAAATGGAAGGAAACCTGACCGGTAGAGTTTCCAAAGGAGGAACTTTAATTTTTATTTCAGGGAAAAGAGCAGACAGCAGAGGAAATGAAGATATTTACCTAATACAAAAGGTTGGTACGATAGATTGGTCAAAGCCGGTTCATCTCGGAAATGTGATCAATACTCCAGGTCAGGAAATAAGTCCATTCTATAATCCTGACAGCAAGCTCCTTTATTTTTCATCAAACATGCAGGAAGGAGCACAGGGGAAAGATATTTTTATCTCCAAATCTTTGGACGGATCCCTTTCCAATTGGAGCCAGCCTAAAAGATGGGAACAAATCAGTTCTCCGGGATCTGAGGCTTCCATCACCTTTATTTCTGATGATGAAATAGTATGGACGAGTACACAAAACAGTGATGGATTTGCGGATCTTTTGACTTTCCAAAACCCAGAAAAATTAATTATTCCAGAGAATTTTGAGTCTCCGAGTGCGATTGTATTGAATCAAACAGAAGCTGAAGAAAAGGTAGAGATACAGGAGATTGTTCCTATTTATCCTTCAAGTTCCGTAGGATTTCCGGAAGTAAAAGTTCAGGAAAAATCTGTACCCGTGGATGAGCCCAATCTTTCTTGGTTGGTCATAGATGAAAATTCAAAATCCAGAATTTTGGATTATTCCTTATTCTCAAAAAAAGGTGCAGAATGGGGAATAGAAAACGGCCCATTAAAATTGAATGAATTAAAGAAGTCTGGAGTAACTGAGCTTCGATTCCAGGCAGCAAAATATTTCCCCGTTGCAATTCCTGTGGATCGGATTTTAAGTGGAGAACCAAATGTGATTTTGCTGAGAAAAGCGGCTCCCGGCAGTACCTTTACTTTGGAAAAAGTTGCTTTCAAAAGAGGCACAGCTGAACTAGAAGGAGTAGAAACGCTGGAGTTTTTGAATGAGATTGCAGAGTTTTTAATAGAAAACCCTGATCTGACAATCCGAATTAGTGGACATACTGATAATGCCGGTGATCCTGGATTAAATAAAGCCCTTTCCTTAGAACGAGCAGCAGCTGTGAGGGATTATTTGGTTGAGAAAGGTATTGAGTTTGAAAAATTAAGAATTGCAGGATGGGGTGGAACTCGCCCTGTGGCTTCCAATGCAACTGAAGCAGGAAGAGCAAAAAATAGAAGAGTAGAATTAACAGTAGAAAATTAGAAAAGGGGATATTCTTTAAAATAAAAAAGAGCGCTGGGCTTATTTAAAGTCAGCGCTCTTTTATTATAAATAAATGCTTCTAAAGTGTGTAATCCCCTCGATATTCCCGCTTTACAAATTGATTTGCTGGATCAAAATTGGTGATTTTCATATTTGGTCCATCCCAAACCAATTTGATTCCTCTGCCTGGGTAATCGAATTGATTGTCATTTCCTCCAGGTCTTGGTACTCTGTAGTCATAGGACCTAATTGCAAGATTTCCCATCAAAACAGATTCAGTCAATGGCCCTGCCACACTGAAAGGAGAACTCAATTGTTGATATTCTTTTGAGCCATAACCTCCGATACAAGCTTCTACCCAGTTTCTGTAATGCCCCCTGTCTCCATCCGGTACTCGGTACAATGTTTCAGGAACATTGATGTCTTTGGTTTTGGAAGTAGGTAATAGTTGTGGGTTGACCCCATATGTGGAGCACATCATTTTTCCTTTTGTTCCCTCGATAATTACTCCGTTGCCTCCGTCTCCCATTTGTTCGTTAGGCTCCAATTCCTCAGGTCTCGTTGGTTGAATACCTCCATCCATCCAGTGAAACTCTAGATCTTCTTTTCCAGGTCTGTCAAACCTTAATGTGATATGGGAAGAAGGAGGGCAGCTGTCTGGGAAGTATCCTCTTTGAAATTCACCTACGTAGACTGATCCTACTGAGCATTCTGCGGATTTAGGGTAGCCTAATCCTAAAACTCTAAATGGTGGCTCCATAATATGGCATGCCATATCTCCTAATGCACCTGTTCCATAATCCCACCAACCTCTCCAATTAAATGGAACCAGATTTCCTACATAATCTTTGTAAGGAGCTGTCCCAAGCCATAAATCCCAATCCAGATCGCTTGGAGGTGTCATGGGTTCATTGGGCCATGGAATACCTTGTGGCCAAACAGGCCTATTGGTCCAGGAGTAAACTTTTGTAGCTTCTCCAATCAACCCTGCATTATACCATTCTACCATTTTTCTGACACCGTCCCCAGAAGATCCCTGGTTTCCCATCTGGGTTACCACTTTGTACTTTTCTGCAGCCTGAGTCAACATTCTTGCCTCATAGATGTCATGAGACAGAGGTTTTTGAACGTAAACATGTTTTCCCATTTTCATGGCCATCATCGCCTGCACGGCATGCATATGATCCGGAGTAGACACTGTGACCGCGTCAATGTTTTTTTCCTCCTTTTCCAACATGACTCTGAAGTCTTTGTAATAAGGAGCTTTTGGATGTTGATCTCTTGCTCTTTGGGCTCTGGTATCGTCTACATCACATAAGGCAACTATCTCAGCCTTTTCACTTCTATATACTCCACTAACATCATTGTAGCCCATTCCTCCAACTCCAATTCCTGCTACTCTGAGTTTGTCACTAGGTGCCACAAAGCCCGGTCCGCCTAAAACATGTCTTGGTACAATATAGAATCCCGCCAAGGCTAAAGTTGAGCCTTTGAGGAATTCTCTTCTTGAATTAGTTTTTATCTCTTTTTTGTCTTTCATGGTTACTTGGGAAAATCAATAAAAGGTATGCTTATGTTCTTTATTTCAAGTGTAGTCTATTACTGATTGAGGAGGATAACTTTCAATGATCCAGAAAGCTCAAATCCATTTATATGATTTCAATTTAAAAAAATCATGGGGATACTGATTTTAATTTTTGAATAATGGAAAGGATTTGATGCAAAAGGCGCATTCATTCCCATATTCATCTTTTTCAAATAAATTTGATAAAAGGAAATGGATAAAAAAAATTTTTATTTAAGTTTACTCAAACCCAATCAATAATCATGAAAAAATTCAAACTGGCTTTCGCGATGTCAATCGTGCTGTTAGTGACTGCCTGCCAAAATCAAAAGGAATCATTAGATGCTGTGGGTATCATGCCCTTACCAGCGAGTGTGGTTCCTGCCTCGGGAAGCTTTCAGGTGAATGAATCGACTTCTATACAAATATCTGGTGCTGGAGAAGAACTTTCTTTCATCGCAGATTATTTAGCTCAGAAACTCCGTAATGCTACGGGTTTTGCGATCCCAGTATCTGGTGATGCTGGCTCTATTGTTTTGGACCTCAAATCAAATTCTGGAGATGAATCCTATGAATTGGAGATAGGAGAAGAAAAAATAGTCATATCCTCGAATGGAGCTTCAGGAATATTTTATGGTGTTCAAACCCTTCTACAAGCCTTTCCAGCTGAGTTATTAGCTCCTAATCCGAGCAATCAAACCTGGGAAGTACCTGCAGGGAAAATTGTAGACAAACCAGAGTATGCCTATAGAGGGTCTATGCTGGATGTTTCCAGACATTTTATGGGTGTTGAGGAAGTGAAGCACTATATAGATCTGATGGCCGAGCTAAAGTTAAACTATCTGCATTTACACTTAACCGATGATCAGGGTTGGAGAATTGAAATCAAATCCTGGCCTAAACTGACAGAAATAGGCGGAAGTACTCAAGTTGGAGGTGGAGAAGGTGGATATTATACACAGGAAGATTATGTGGATATAGTAAAGTATGCCTCTCAGAGGTTTATTACTATTGTCCCTGAAGTGGATATGCCTGGGCATACCAATGCTATTTTAGCTTCCTATGGTGAGTTGAATTCCGGGATCAATTTACCGGATGGTGATACAGAGACTGTTACCAAATCTGTCGAAAGAGCTGAGGGGGATTTAAAAAAGTCCAATATTATTAGAGAACCGGCTGAGCTATATACGGGAATTGAAGTAGGATTCAGCACTTTGGATACTGATCTGGAATTAACTTATCAATTGATTGATGACGTAGTAAGGGAGCTTTCAGCAATCACTCCAGGGCCTTATTTTCATATTGGCGGGGATGAGTCCCATGTAACCAAAAAAGATGATTATATCTATTTCATAGAGCGTGTTCAGGAGATAGTAAAGAGTCATGGTAAAACCAGCATTGGCTGGGACGAAATTGCCACCACTACTTTATTACCGGGGAATGTTGCACAATTTTGGGCTATGGCGGATAATGCTAAACTGGCTCAAGAGCAAGGAAATCAGGTATTAATGTCCCCTGCAAAAAAGGCTTACTTGGATATGCAGTATGATTCCACCACTAGAATAGGATTGCATTGGGCTGCCTATATTGAACTGGATTCTGCTTATCTATGGGATCCAGCCAATTACACTGAAGGAATCAGCAAGAAGGACATTTTAGGAGTCGAAGCGCCTTTATGGACTGAAACCGTGGTCAATAGAGATGATTTAGAATACCTGGTTTTCCCGAGACTGGCAGCAATTGCTGAGGTAGCTTGGACTCCAACGGAAAAAAGAAATTGGGAAAGCTTTAAAAAGCGAATTGCTATTCAAGGAAAAAGATGGGAATTGAGAGATATTAATTTCTATAAATCACCCAAAGTGGAGTGGTAGAAAAAACTAAAATTTGAGCCCAAGTTGAAATTATCAGCTTGGGTTTTTTACTTTTAGGAATAGTTCGAAAATCTAGGATTTTGAGGAAAATCGGCCTAATATGGTCCTTTTAAAATAAATTAGAAATGACAGAGTCATCTGTCTGATAAACAAAAAGATAAGAATGGGAGACATTATTATTTCCTTTGCAAATTGGATATGGGGTACGCCCATGTTGCTTTTATTGATGGGTGGCGGTATGATTTTGTTGTTTCACTCCGGCTTTGTTCCATTTCGGAAAATCGGACATGCCATCAGCCTTCTTAGAGGAAAATATGACGATGATCTGGCTCCAGGGCAGATTACCTCATTTCAAGCTCTTTCAGCCGCAATAGCCGCTACAGTAGGATTGGGGAATATCAGTGGCGTGGCAATAGCAATCAATATGGGAGGCCCAGGCGCCATTTTTTGGATGTGGGTTTCCGCATTCGTGGGAATGGCAACCAAATTTTATAGCTGTAGCCTTGCCATCATGTTTAGAGGAAAAGACACTGCCGGTGTGGTTCAAGGTGGTCCTATGTACGTGATAGAAGAGGGCATGGGGAAAAAATGGAAATTTCTCTCCATCATATTTTCAGTTGCCGGTGTAATAGGTCTTTTAGCAATTTTTCAGGCCAATCAATTATCTGCTGTATTCAGAGCTGTGATGCTTGAACCATCAGGAGTTCCTACAGGAGAAACGACAAGGTGGATAATCGGTATTTCTATGATGTTGCTTGTATCTATCGTAATTCTGGGAGGGATACAACGAATTGCTGTCGTGGCATCCAAGCTGGTTCCTTTTATGGTAGCCCTTTACTTTACAACGGTCTTGATTATTGTTGCAAAATATATTGGTGATGTTCCTGAAATGTTGGTTAGAATCGTAACCGATGCATTTACTGGAGAGGCGGCAGCAGGTGGTGCTGTTGGAGCAGTAATTATAACAGGAGCCAGAAGAGCTGCCTTTTCCAATGAAGCAGGTATTGGTACAGCCCCTATGGTTCACGGAGCATCCAAAAATAGAGAGCCTATTAGAGAAGGATTGATAGCGATGTTAGGTCCATTTATCGATACGATCGTGGTTTGTACTCTAACTGCTTTGGTTATTATGTTGACAGGTGTTTGGCAAAGTACAGAAGCTGATGGAGTAAGACTTACCTTGAATGCTTTTGAAACGGCCCTACCTGGAATCGGAAAATACCTACTAATGACTGCCGTACTAATTTTTGCACTTTCCACCATGTTCACCTATTCTTACTATGGTCATAAGTGTTTCAATTATCTTTTTGGGGCTAAAAAAGCTGACTTTTACAATTATTTCTATTTGATCACGATTGTAATGGGAGCTGTAGCTTCTTTGGAAGTGGTAGTCAGCTTGGTAGATGGAATGTATGCGATCATGGCAATTCCAACGATGATTTCCACCATATATCTGGCACCGAAAGTTAAAGCAGCTGCAAAAGATTATTTCGAAAGAATGAAAGCTGAAAAATGAAAGTCTTGATTGCCCCGAATGCTTTTAAAGGTACCTTAAGCGCTGAAGAGGCCGGGGCAATTATAGCTTCATTTTGCATTGATAAGTATGCTGGAGTTCACACTCAAGTTGTTCCTATAGGTGATGGAGGCGATGGAACCTGTAATCTTCTCAGTAAATTTTTAAATCTAGAGCAGGTAAATGCCTGGACTTTAGATCCAATTGGGAGACCAATGATAGGTTTTTTTGGTTTTGACAAATCCTCTAAAAAAGCATATCTGGATGTTTCAACAGCCTCTGGAATTGCATTAATAGCTGATAGTCAAAAAAATCCTTGGATAACTTCTACTTTCGGAACAGGGCTGTTGATTAAAAAAGCTATAGGGATGGGATCCAAGGAGATTATTCTTGGCTTAGGAGGGAGTGCTACAGTAGACTTGGGCTTGGGGATTCTTCAAGCTTTGGGATTTGTCTTTCTGGATCAAAATGGAAGAGAGATTCTACCATTCACTGATCGTGTGCAACAGGCAATCAGTCATATTCAAAGCCCAGTTCCCTTACCTAATATCCGCTTTACTTGCTTGTGTGATGTACGAAATCAATTTTTCGGGAATCATGGAGCTATTCCGGTTTTTGGCCCTCAGAAGGGTTTAAAACCTGGAGAATTGACTGCCTTTGAAACTTCCTCCGAAAAAAATGTTTCCCTACTATTTAGGAAAGCGAAAAAGGAGTTTGTAGATAAATCAGGATTTGGAGCGGCTGGAGGAATTGCTTTGGGCTTATCTGCGTTTTTTAATACGGATATTGAATTTGGTTCCCCCTATTTTTTTGAAAGAATAGGATTAGAAGATCTTATCAAAGAAAGTGATTGGGTGATTACGGGAGAGGGGAGATATGATGCTCAGTCGGAAGAGGGAAAGGCTTGTTTCGAACTTTTAAAACTTTGTCGGAAGCATGGTAAAAAATCAGTCTTGATCAGTTCCGGGGAGGAAGGAAAAAAAGCAGGGTTTGACCAGTTTATTAAGCTCGAAGATTTAAATTTTTCGTCCCATAGCTTGAAAAATGATGCTGAGAAAGCGCTATTAAAAAGTTTATCTCTTCAGTTAGACCTACAATAAAAAAAGGAGGCTAGGCCTCCTTTTAAATGTATAAATTTTGAATAATTAATCCTTCTTGCTTTTAGAGAATGTACTTCTAGCATCAATTGCGGAAAGTCCTGCACCTAATCCGATAAGAATGCAAACGATCAAAAGGAATAACTGAGCACCTGAAGCAATTGGTGAAGTGAATATATCAAGTAGAATCATAATTTTATTGGTATATAATGATGGCCCGAAGATACTTTCAAAGAAGGAAAATACCAACATAAAGGCACCACAATTATGGTTTAGTCTAAATCGTCTTCGAAATCATCTTCGAAGTCCTCGTCGAATTCATCGTCTTCGTCGAAGTCCATGATGTTGTCATCTACAAATTCATTTTCCTCATCGAGATCGTATTCGTCCTCGAAATCAGAATCGAAATCATCTTCGTCTTCGATATCATCGAAGTCATCGAAATCGTCGTCAAATTCCTCCATAGTTGTTTGTTAAAGGGTACTTAGTTTAGATTGCGCGAATTAAAATAAAATTTTATTTAGCTCAATGCATGCGAGATGAATTTTTTTTCATTTTGCACTAAGTCGAAAGCAGGCGTTTGCTTTTCCCATCTTTCTCTTAATACTTGAGCCCAAGTTTCTAAGTAAAGGATGACATCATTTTTTCTGTTTTGGGAAAGATTGTTTCTGACCTCAAACGGAAGTTTGGCTAAAACTTCGGGAGCTGATAATCTTTCCAAATGACCCAAATCATCTAATGTCAACCCATAACTCAGCATATTTTCTATAATCAAGTCAATAGGATAACCAGAGGTAGGACAAAACTCCAGAATCTGATCATTCCAATCTCCTGATCTTTCCATAGCAAATCGATGTATTTCGGCTTTTGACAAACTTGTCAATTCCTGAGCAAGATTCCCACAGTTGCAGGCACCCATGTGACCCCACTGATAGGCTGCTCCATTCTTCAACTTCTTCGCGGTTCTCTCTATAGCTGCTATTAGTTCGGCTTTAATCTCTTTCATGTGTTTAGAATTTGTTTTTCGAAGGTCACATGGAATCTCGCACATATTACAATCATCTCAGTGAGTGTCGTTCTCGTCGAGCTCGATTTCATCTGTTTATAGTTTGTTTTTTACAGATCAGATGGAATGCCCACAATAATTATCCTGCTTTGTGATATTTTTCCTTATGGGCATTTCATAAGGTTTAATTTACATAAAATTAAACTTATGAGAAGTTGAAAAGTTGGAGAAAAGGCAAAAAAAAATGACCCTGTGGGTCAGTTGAAGATGCTTTTGATGTATTTCTTAATAAGTGGCTTTGATAAATAATCTTTGACCACTTGATACTTGCTAGCTTTGTTGATATCTCTTTCATCAACCGAGCTGCTGAGGATATAAATTTCAGCTTCATTTTTTTGACTATCGAAATTATCGAGGAAATCCCAGCCTGTCATTTCAGGCATATTCAGATCTAAAAACAGATAATTTGGTCTGATTTGATAGATTTCATTGAGAGCAGTTTTGGCACTTTGATACTTAAAAAACTGACAGGGCTGCTTGACATTCTTGGAAATCAGCTTTTCAGTCACAAATGTGCTGATAGGGTCATCATCTATTAATACTATCGTTAACATCAAAATGCAAATATTTGCGCCTGAACTACATTAAAGCTATTACAAAAGTAATATACTTTTCAATCTTCGCAAATATATTGCCAAATAAATAAGACTGGTTTATATACTTTTTTTTGGATGAAATTTTTCTTTTCCAAGTAAAAGGTCAAAAAACAGTTTGAAATCAGAAATCAAGCTATAACCGGGATATTGAAAAGTAGCAGGTTTATTTTTTTCAAAGAAAAAATGTCCCACCCATGCAAAACCGTATCCTACAAATGGGATAGCTATGAGCCACAAATAATTTCCTGTCAAGATTGCGCTAAACAAAATCACAAATAGCAAGGCTGTACCAATGAAATGAAGGATCCTACAAGTTGGGTTTTGATGCTCTGAGAGGTAAAAAGGATAAAATTCATTCAAGGATTGATAGCGCTTTTCCATTTTATTTAGAGTTGATTAGTACGTCAGTTATAAATCTCTCAAGAATCTTGTCTGTAGTTTTCAGCACTTTTCTTTCCTTGAATTTAGCACTTTGAACCTCTGTAACACCAGTAAGGGTCATCAAAAACTTATCTTTTTTCGGATCAATAAAATCTACGATCACTTGAAGAAGCTCATAGCTACTGGATCTTACAGGTGTATTGAAAGAGGAGTAAGGATTGAAAGTCCAAGGATCCCAAACTCTATATCCCCAGAATGGCATAGGATAATTGAAATTATTGATTTCCCTCATTCTTTGGTCCTCGTTTGATGTGTATCGAATGACTAAATCAGGCTTAGTCCTGTCATATACCATGCCTTGAGCCTCTAGCGCCTCTCTCAAATGGTCCTGAACTTTCTCATCCAATAATTGCGCACTGAATCCTCGCATATTCACCTCTTGATTGATAATGACAAAGGATTTGTAGTTTGATACAGGAGCAATTTCTGTGTTCTCTTTGAAAATATCTATTGAACTACATGAGCATAGCCCAATGGCTAAAATGCAGACAAGGTGTACGGATATTTTAGATAAACTCATGAATATTTCTTTTTAGCTCAAAACGACTAAGCTGCTTAAAAGTTGAATATGTATAATATTTGACAAATTTTGGAAGGTTTCTGTTCCAATTTTGTTCCTACCTCACCTTAAGTAGTATTTTTGAGCAAATTATTAATTATGAGTAAACCCGATTTTGACGATATTTTTATGGAGTTGGCAGTAAACCTAGCCAAACGCTCTCATTGCATCAAAAAACACGTAGGCGCAGTTTTGACAAAGGACACCAGAATTATCTCCATCGGGTATAATGGTCCTCCTGCTGGTACGCACAACTGTGATGTTGAATTTCCAGAAAATGGTTGTGCGAGAGATAGCAAGGGGAGTTGTTCGCTAGCATTGCATGCGGAGCAAAATGCCATTCTTTATGCTGTAAAAAATAACACTTCAGTAGAAGGCTCTACATTGTATGTGACTTTAGCACCTTGCTTGCCCTGTGCCCGGATTATTTTCTCCATGGGGATCTCCAAAGTTGTGTACCTATTTTCCTATGCTGAATACAAAGGAATTGGGGTAGATGAAGGAGTTGAATTTTTGAAGAAATTTGGCGTTAGCGTAGAGCGTTATCAAAAAGAACTGGAGGTTCAGGATAGCCTGATTTAGAGAAAATTTACCTCTGGATGCAATTCCACTCCGAATTTTTCCCTAACTGAGTCACGGATTTCCTTCGAAAGCTCAGCAATTGCTTTTCCGTCACCATTGCCATGATTGACAAGTACCAAGGCTTGCTTGTCATGAACACCTATATTACCTACTCTTTTTCCTTTCCAGCCAGCTTTTTCTATCAACCATCCGGCTGCCAATTTCATACCCTCAGGAACTGGGTAGGCCGGGATTTCAGGGAATTCGCTTTTCAGTTTTTCAAAAAATTCTAAGTCTATTGTGGGGTTTTTGAAAAATGAGCCAGCATTTCCAATTTTCTTTGGATCTGGAAGTTTGGATTGTCGGATAGCAATCACCGCATCTGAGATAGCTTTAATGCTGAGGTCTCTGACTCCTTTTTCTGCTAAAACATCTCTAATAATGCCATATTCGGTATGAAATACGGGTTTTTTGGAAAGTTGGAATGTAACATAACAAATGACATAAACATCCTTTAATTTATGCTTGAAGACGCTTTCTCTGTATCCAAATTCACATTGCTCGGCATCAAAAGTTTCAACCTCTCCGGTAGATCTATTGAGGGCTCTAAGGCTATGAAATACATCTTTAAGTTCCACACCATAAGCTCCTATATTTTGCATGGGAGAAGCTCCAACTGTACCGGGAATAAGCGACAGGTTTTCTATTCCTGCCCAGTCATTCTGAATAGTGTACAGAACCCATTCATGCCAGTTTTCTCCAGCTCCAACTTCAACCAAAACATGATCCTCAGTCTCCTTTAGTAACTCAATTCCTTTGATTTCAATTTTGATAATCAAGGCCTCCAGATCCTCAGTCAATAAAATATTGCTGCCTCCACCAAGAAATATGGTTCCAAGCTCATTTCTTTTTGCATAAGCCAATGCTTCTTTCAAATCTAAAATGGAGCTAACGATGACAAAAAATCTAGCTTTTTTATCAATACCAAAGGTGTTGTAGGGCTGAAGGGAAATGTTTTCTTGTATCTTCATAGCGGAATCAAAGATGCGAAATAAAGAAGTTTTGTTTGGAATAGAAATTTATTATTCCTTTCCCTTACTATGAAAGAGTTTCAGATCAACGGTGTCAAGATCAGACAAGGTCAGGCAGTGAATATTGAATTGCCAATTGCAAAATTACCCACACATACATTAATTGATTTACCGATTTTCATCAGGTCTGCCAAAGAGGAGGGACCCGTAGTATTGGTTAGTGGGGGAGTTCATGGGGATGAAATCAATGGAATAATTACAGCCAAACGGATTTTGGAAGAGATAGACAATGGGTTGGAGTTACTGAGGGGTACGCTGATTATCATTCCTCTAGTAAACATCTATGGTTTTCTTTCAAATAGTAGAACCTTTCCAGATGGACGAGATTTAAATAGGAGTTTTCCCGGTAGCAAAAAGGGCTCTTTAGCTGGGAGAATAGCCTACATTCTTAATGAGCAAATTATTCCCCACATAGATTATGGAATTGATTTTCATACCGGTGGAAGAATGCTGACCAATCACCCCCAAATTAGGGTCGATTTTCAGGATAAAAAGGCGATTGAATTAGCCATGGCTTTCGGGACCCATTTTGTGGTTAATTCTAAGTTGATTGAGAAATCATTCCGAAAAGCTGCTTTTAAAGCCAAAAAGCATCTTCTGGTTTTTGAAGGCGGAGAATCCATGAGGATAGATGAATTGTCTACTGACGAAGGAGTTGCCGGAATCAAGCGTATGTTATTTCATTTGGACATGTTGGAAAGTGGTCCTGAAAAGAAGGAAACCGTTATTTTACAAAGTAGTGACTGGATAAGAGCACGATCTTCAGGGATTTTCAACTCCTCTGTTCGCTTGGGTGATGAGGTTAAAAAAGGTCAGGTTGTCGCTAGGATTTCAGATCCTTATGGACATATCAAAATCCCCATCAAAGCTCCCTCCAATGGATATGTGATAGGTATCAATAATCTTCCGGTAATTAATGTAGGAGAAGCACTGATTCATTTGGGGAAAGCCTAAGTATTTTTTTATATTAGAAAAACCAATAACTACCCGTTTTTAATGAGACTTTTAGACGATTACAGGAGGATTCGAACCCACTCGATTTACCTTTGCTCCGACTTGATTACTGAGGATTTTAGCCTGCAAGCGTCGGAAGAAGTAAGTCCGCCTAAGTGGCATTTGGCACATACTTCCTGGTTTTTTGAGCAATTTATTTTAATTAAATACGCTGAAAAATATAGGGTTAAACATCCTCATTTCAACTTTCTATTTAATTCTTACTACAATGCAATGGGGCAAAGAACTGCCAGAAATCAGCGTGGCTTGATCACGAGACCATCAGTAGAAGAGGTGAAAGAATACAGGAAATATGTGGATCAAGCCATGGAAGGATTGATTAGAAAAGATAATCCTGAGATTAATGAATTGATTATTCTTGGATTGAATCATGAGCAGCAGCATCAGGAGCTTTTGCTGACTGATTTGAAATACAGCTTTTGGTTTAATCCTTTGGATCCTATCGTCATGGATATTGATGAATATCCACATGAAGAAAAGACTAAGTGGATTGAGATGGATGAAGGAATTTACCAAATAGGTTACGAGGGTGATTCCTTTTGTTTTGACAATGAATTAGGCAGACATAAAGTTTATCTACATCCTTATGCTATCTCATCTGCATTGGTGACTAATGGAGAATATTTGGAGTTTATAAAATCTGGAGCTTATTCTGAGCCAAGATATTGGCATGATGAAGGTTGGGCTTGGGTGAAAGAAAATAATATTGAAGCCCCCTTATATTGGGAAAAACAAAATAATACATGGACCTATTATACTTTAAACGGGAGGAAGTTTCTGGATCCCAAAGCAAGTCTATCTCATGTAAGCTTTTATGAGGCATCAGCTTTTGCCAGTTGGAAAGGCATGCGTTTACCTACTGAATTTGAATGGGAAGCTGCTCAGGAAAAATTCAATTGGGGAAATAGATGGGAGTGGACCAACTCTGCCTACTTGCCTTATCCGGGATTTATCATAGCGCCAGGGGCATTAGGAGAGTATAATGGTAAATTTATGGTTAATCAAATGGTTTTAAAAGGTGCATCCGTGGCTACACCTGAAGGGCATTCAAGACCGACATATAGAAACTTTTTTCATCCTAAATACAGATGGCAGTTTATGGGCATTCGCCTAGCCAAATCACTTTAAAGCTTATGAATGAAATTAAAAATGCATCTGAAACTTTTCTTCAGGATGTAATCAATGGGTTAACACAAAATCCAAAATCTCTGTCCTCCAAATACTTTTATGATGCAGCAGGAGATAAGCTCTTTCAAAAAATCATGGGGCTTTCGGAATACTATTTGACCAGGAAAGAATTTGAAATCTTTGAAAATCAGCATGCTGCCATATTTGGAAAGATCTTGAGATACTCCCAGGATTTCAACTTGGTAGAACTAGGGGCCGGAGATGGAATGAAAACCAAAATCCTGCTTAGATATCTACGATCTAAGCCGGAAATCAACTTTACGTATTTCCCTGTTGATATTTCCGGTTCAGTTTTACAGGAATTAAAGGATAATTTGGAAAGAGAATTACCCGAAATAGATGTTCATCCCATTCAAAATACCTACAGAAATGCTATGAAGGAAAGAGTTTGGGAAAATGGAAAGCCTACGCTAATCTTTTTTTTGGGGTCTAATATTGGCAATTTCTCTTTGAATGAATCCAAAGATGTCCTTCTTCATGTAGCACAAGGTACCCAAACGCATGATTGGCTATTATTGGGAGTGGATCTAAAGAAAGATCCATCCATCATTTTGCAGGCTTACAATGATAAACAGGGCGTTACTAGAGATTTTAACCTCAATTTATTAAAAAGAATCAATAGAGAGTTGGATGCCAATTTTGATTTGGAGCAATTTACACATTGGCCGATGTATGATCCACTTACAGGGGAATGCAGAAGTTATTTGATTTCCCAAAAAGAACAATTGGTAACTATTGGTGCTGCCAATAAACTCATTCGATTTGAGGCTTTTGAACCTATTTTCACTGAAATAAGCAGAAAATTCAGTGAGTCCGAAATCAGTCAATTGGCTTCAGAATGTGGATTTAAAGTCGTGGACTTTTTTACTGATTCTGAAAATTACTTCACGGATGTCCTGTGGCAAAGGATATAAAAAAGAGGTTGTCTAAAAAGTGCAATTTGTCACATTGAGCGAAGTCGAAATGTAGGCCACAACGATAGGAATGGCCTTCGACTCCCTGCCTGCGACAGGCAGGCGCTCAGGCTGACATTAGAACTATTTATGAGACAGTCTCTTTTTTATAATCAATGGCTTATTAAGAAAAATAGCGCTTTAATCCTTCCAGTTTATCTTCTAACTGAGACTCTACCTTTCGGTAATCTGATGTACTTGCCAAAGGGGAATGAACAGAGAAGTAATATTTGATTTTGGGCTCCGTCCCTGAAGGCCTAGCTGATATCTTACTTCCGTCTTCTAAGTAAAACTGCATTACATTGGAGGAATCCATATCCAACTTTTCTGTCTTACCAGATTTGACATGTTTGATTATGCCTTCCTTTACATCAATGATTTTTTCTACGGACACTCCATTCATTTCTTTCGGAGGGTTGAGTCTGAAATCCATCATCAAAGCCTGGATTTGTTCTGCTCCATCTTTTCCCTTTTTGGTTACAGAAATCAAAGCTTCTTTATAGAATTCGAATTGCTGGTAAACTTCTGCAAGCACATCAAAAACTGATTTTCCTTGAGTTTTGTAATAGGCAATCGCTTCAGCAACCATCGCGCAGGCACTTACTCCATCTTTATCTCTCACGAAGTCTCCTACCAAATAGCCATAGGACTCTTCCCCACCACCAACGAAGGTTTCTTTTCCTTCCAACTCACGGATAATAGCTGCAATATTTTTAAAACCTGTTAAAACATTAAAGCATTTCACACCGAAGCCCTCTGCTAAGCGATTGATTAGCTCTGTGGTTACAATGGTATTCACCATAAATTGATTTCCATCCAGCTTTCCAGCATCTTTCCATTTGCTGAGGAGATAGTAGGTAAGTAGAGTACCGGTTTGATTACCATTGAGCAATTCAAACTCGCCTTTTTCATTAGGTACTACAGCCGCATATCTATCTCCGTCTGGATCACATGCCAAAATCAGATCAGCATTGACCTTCTTTCCTAACTCCACAGACAATGTCAAAGCTTCAGCTTCCTCAGGGTTAGGATAGATTACAGTTGGGAAAGTCCCATCTGGCTCAGCTTGCTCTTTGACTATATTTACATTCGAGAACCCAAAGGTTTTTAGGGCTGCTGGCACCATTTTTCCTGAAGCCCCATGAATAGGAGAAAACACGATAGATAAATCCTTCTGAGCTTGAATCGCCTTTGGAGATAAACTCAATCCTTTGACTTTATCCAGATAAATTTGATCAAAACCCTCTTCTATGTATTCAAATAGATCATCATTCTTATCCCAGTTTACCAAATCAAAAGAGGTGATTTTCTGAACTTCCTTGATGATATTTTTATCATGGGGTGCTACGACTTGTGCTCCATCTTCCCAATATGCCTTATAGCCATTGTACTCCTTTGGATTATGGGAAGCTGTAATCATCACGCCACTTTTGCATGAAAAATGCCTCACAGCGAAAGAAAGCATTGGGGTCGGTCGCATTTCCCGGAAGTAATACACCTTGATGCCGTTGGCTGTTAAAACATCGGCAGTGGTTTTAGCGAAAAGAGTATTATTGATCCTGCTGTCATGGGTGATCGCAACAGCTATATCTTCATTGGGAAAGCATTTTATTAAATAATTGGCCAAGCCTTGGGTAGCCATCCCAACGGTGTAGACATTCATTCGGTTGGTTCCAACTCCCATTAACCCCCGAAGTCCCCCTGTACCAAACTCTAGGTCTTGGTAAAAGGAATCAATAAGTTCAGTTGGATTCTCTGTCTGAAGCTTTTTAATAGCATCTTTTGATTTCTGGTCTATGTTACCATCGAGCCATGCCTGTGCCCGCACTAAGATTGAAGGGTCTATAGAAGTCATTTTTTTTAAAAATTATAGCTTGATTCTAAGATATGGAAAATGTGAAAAAATGCCATTTAATTTTTGAAATTGATCGAAACATAGCCTGTCTATAAGAATGAAAAACGCCTCCTAATTTTTAAATGGATAGATAAAGTTTAATTTAGAGTCTGAAATAGCTTCACCCAAATGAATTACTTAATGGCAAAAGCCTCAAAACTTTATTTCGTTTTATTTTTAATCATGTTTGCTTCTTTTACTGCAAAGGATTTAAAAGAAGAGGAAACTATTGTTGTTAGGGAATCTACAGTGGATCTTCAGATTCGTGTAGGAGAAAAAATATTTGTCTTCGGAAAAGCGAATGGGAATTTGGAAAAAGTCAAGGTGGGTATGAATGTGCTCACATTTGTTCAAGTTCCAAAAATCGAAGGAGTCAGTAGTACCTATCAGAATTTTACCTGGAAGAGAAATTCCAACGGTAGTATACAAATCCAATCTAATTATAAACCAGGACCTGTTACTTTAACTTGGACTATATTTTCCAATGGTCAATTGAAAATGGAAGCCAATGGATATATAGACCAAACTCAAGATCTTATCGGGCTTAGTTTTGATTACCAAGTTTCTCAATTGAAAGAGGTAAGTTGGCTAAATTCGAAAAATTTGAGCGGAAGCTTTTTTCTAGAAAATGAGGCTAATGATGCTGCTATGGACGGTAAAAATATTTTGGAACTTCCTGAATTCCATAAAGTTAAATTGAATTTCGAATATGTTGGGGTGGAGATAAAATCGGAAAACCCAAGTATTGAACTCAATATGGGGCCGGTTTCTAAAGATGATCTAATGGGTTGGCAATCTGATATTAGCTTTCTGTCGATAGGTAAAAGAGAGCTGGCAAAAGAAAATATTTTGAGTGCTCCAGGTAAAGATTCTGAAAATTTAAAAACAAATACAGACAGAAAAATTGGACCTATGATACTATGGTTTGATTTTCACTAAACAATCCACCTATGCGTTCTAGTCTTTTTTTGATTTTATTGTTTTGTTATACATATGCCTTTGGGCAGGCTAATTTTTTAAAGACTCCCTGGACGGATCAAGTGAGTTCCGAGGCACCTCTACAGGATTATCCAAGGCCTCAATTAGTCCGTTCAGAATGGCAAAATCTTAATGGACCTTGGGATTATAGCATTCTTCCAAAAGGAAGTCTGCCGGAGATTGGGTTTGCTGGAAAAATCACAGTGCCTTTTCCTGTAGAATCTTACTTGTCTGGAGTGCAGGAGCCCGTTGGCCCAGATAATGAAATTTGGTATCAAAAAGATTTCGAATTGGCTCTTAAACCCAATAAGAAAAGGATACTGCTTCATTTTGGAGCTGTTGACTGGGAGTCAGAAGTTTGGGTAAATGGCAAATCTCTTGGGATACATAGAGGAGGATTTGACTCATTTTCCTATGATATTACAGATCATTTGGAGCCAGGAAAAAAACAGCAAATCAGAGTTAGAGTGTGGGATCCAAGTGATTCCGGTCCACAGCCAAGAGGAAAGCAAGTTAAAAACCCAAGAGGAATTTGGTATACACCGGTCACTGGAATTTGGCAAACCGTATGGTTAGAGTCCGTTCCAAGATCTTATATCTCCGAGACTTTCTCTGTTTCTAATTTGGAGCAAAAAACACAAGTTTTTCATACCAGTGTAAAGGAATCTAAACCCGGGCAGAAGGTTGAAATTCAATTGACCAATCAAGGCGTGCTAATTGCCTCTGGGTCCAATTCTGTTGGCGAACCTATCCAACTGAAATTGGAAAATCCAATTCCATGGTCTCCTGAGCAACCACACTTGTATGACGTTAAAATCAAATTACTTGAGGGGAGCAAGGTCATTGATGAAGTCAGTTCATATGCCGCTTTTAGAGAGGTCAAAATGGCTAAAGCTCAAGACGGGCATCAGCGAATTTTCTTAAATGGAGAAGCCTTATTTCACTATGGACCTTTAGACCAAGGCTGGTGGCCGGATGGATTGTATACCGCGCCAACCGATGAGGCTTTAGCTTTCGATATAGAGAAAACCAAAGAAATGGGCTTCAACATGATTAGGAAACATGTGAAGGTGGAGCCTGCCAGATGGTATTACCATGCCGACAAATTAGGAATGCTAGTTTGGCAGGATATGCCATCTGGAGACATGGGAAATAAATGGGAAATAAGGCCTGGAGTGATTCGGGAAGGTACTTCCAAAGAAAGAAATGAGGAGTCTGAATCAATTTTTAAAACTGAGTGGGCTGAAATCATTCAAGAGTTTAAATTCTTCCCTTCTATTGTGGTTTGGGTTCCTTTTAATGAAGCATGGGGCCAGTTTAAAACCGCTGAAATCGTAGATTTAACTAGAAAATTGGATCCAACCCGCTTGATAAATTCTGCCAGTGGGGGAAATTTTGAATGGGAGAATCCTAAGGAGGCCGACTTGCTGGGAGATATTCTGGACTTACACAATTACCCAGATCCTGTTATGCCAGATCCAGCCTTATTCGGTGAGAAAAATATATTGGTTCTGGGGGAATTTGGAGGTTTGGGATTGCCGCTTGATGGTCATACTTGGCAAAATCGGGATAATTGGGGCTATCAGAGCTTTTCTGATCAAGCAGAGCTTTTTGCCCGGTACAGTCTTTTGATGGAGGATCTTAAAAAATTAATTCCAAAAGGATTAGCTGCGGCCATTTATACCCAAACAACAGACGTTGAAGTAGAAGTAAATGGGTTAATGACTTATGATAGACAGGTATTCAAATTTGACCTGAATGCTCTAAAGAAATTACACAGTGAACTGTATCGATAAAAAAAGCCAGCTAAAATGCTGGCTTTTTTTTAAAGATTTCCTCTAAGTTCTTGCTCTCGTTCTATTGCTTCAAACAAAGCTTTGAAATTACCTTTCCCGAAAGAAGTTGCTCCTTTTCTTTGGATAATTTCAATGAAAAGAGTTGGTCTGTCTTGAAGTGGTTTGGTAAAGATTTGAAGTAAATATCCTTCATCGTCTCCGTCTACCAAAATATTGAGTTTTTTCAAGGGTTTGATATCTTCATCAATAGCTCCAACTCTATCTAATAAGTCATCGTAGTAGGTTGCCGGAACCTCCAAGAATTCAACTCCTCTTTTTCTCAATTCACCTACTGTGTGAATAATATCATCGGTAGCAATAGCCATATGCTGTACTCCCGGTCCATTGTAGAAATCCAGATACTCTTCGATTTGGGACTTCTTCTTTCCTTCGGCAGGTTCGTTGATTGGAAACTTGATATAGCCATTTCCATTAGAAACTACTTTCGACATCAAAGCTGAATACTCTGTAGAAATGTCTTTATCATCAAATGTAACCAAGAGCTTAAAGCCCATCACATTTTCATAGAATTCTACCCAATGGTTCATTTCTCCCAGCTCCACATTTCCCACGCAGTGGTCAATATGAAGTAGGCCTATGGATTCTGACTGATAGGTGCTTTTCCTCGGGATAAAGCCTGGCATGAAGATGCCTTTATAATTTTTTCGCTCTACGAAAGTGTGAACAGTATCCCCATAAGTTTTTATTGAGGCTACTTTAACTTCCCCATGTTCGTCTGTAAAAGTTCTCGGCTCATCAGCTGAAACAGCACCTCTGGAGGTAGTTTCGTACCATGCTTTCTCTGCATCATCCACCCATAAGGCCAATACTTTAACTCCATCACCATGCTTTTTGATGTGCTCGGCAATGTAATGGTCAGATTTGAGAGGAGAAGTCAAAACCAATCTGATTTTTCCCTGCTTCAATACATAGGAAGCTCTATCTCTGTAGCCTGTTTCCGGACCGGAATAAGCTATTAATTCGAAGCCAAAAGCATATTGATAAAATAAAGCAGCTTGCTTGGCATTGCCTACATATAATTCGACATAATCAGTCCCATTAATGGGCAAGAAGTCTTCACTCATGATAAGTTATGTTTGGGTTTTACAAAGAGTTGCTCAAAGTTAATGATTCCTCCAAATACTATTTGGTATCATTTCAACTTATTCTTGCGGGTTCTTGTTCCATAGGAGACTTATCCAGGCCATGATCAGAAAGGAAAGGGCCCAGCTTCCCAAAGGGCTCTCCAGTGCAAGAATAAGAAGCAAAAGGTAATAAATAGGGGCTAAGAAGAAACCTATCAAAAACTTAAAGGTGGATTCAAAAACCCGATCTTCAATTTTAGGACTGATAGAAAGCCAAATCCAATAGAGAGGAAAATGGAAAACTTTCATCAGTTTATTTTTGATAGGAGAGGGGCTGTCTACGGACTCGATAACTTTCCCCTTATCCAAAAACTCATTCACGGCATTTTTGGAAGTGACATCTACTCCTGCGTCAAGGATCTTTTGTAAATTTTCATCATACCCTTCGTCAGGTATTTCTACCACCATGGATTGGAGAGTTTCTTGCACTTTCTTAGTCAGTAAGCCTGATTTGGAAGGAGGCATATCCACAGGAATTGGCTTTCCAAAATCGATTCTTACTAAACTTCCTGATTTTTTATGGGCACTAAACTCCAATGCAACAGGCAAAATCAATGGCTCTAATTGAGGGTATTTTTCCTTGAGCCCAAAAGCCATCCGGGTAAAGCCCTTACTCAAAGTCCTGACATTTCGCACAATGCTATGGCTACCTTCAGCAAAGATTACCACAGTTCCATTTTTTTTCAACACTTCAAAAGTGGCTTCAAAAGTTTGTTGATTTTGCTGAATAGTAGAAAAGCCATCTCTGACTCTATATACAGGCAGCATTCTGATATAGTGAAGGATTTTGGATACCATGGGGTTTTTAAACACGGCAGCCCTAGTCAAAAACCAAGGTTTCAAATTGGTATGAGTAGCTAATAAAAGTGGATCTATGAGTGCATTTTGGTGATTAGCAACTAGGATCACTGGTCTGTTTTTAGGGATGTGCTCCTTACCTGAAACTCTAATCTTATTGAAGTATAGGCGTAGGGCGATTTTTACCAATAACCTTAAAATCGCATTAAAAAGATTTTTCATTTTCTAGATTTCCATAAACTGGCAACAAGCATTCCTGAAATCAAATGCCAAATTCCCCATAAGGCCGTGATGATAGCCATTCCTCCAAGGCCTTCAAAGTACGTAAAAATTAAAACTAGCCCCAAGCCGGAATTTTGAATTCCTGTTTCGATGGTTAGTGTTTTGACATCGGGCAAAGGAAGTTTTCCCAATTTTGCTGTAAGGAATCCTGTAGTCAAGGCAAGCAAATTATGAGCAAAAACCCAAAGGAAGATGATTGAAATATATTGAAGGAATATTTCAAAATTACCCGCAAAAGCCAAAACTATAAAAGCTCCAAATATCACAATACTTAAAGGCTTGAGAATTTTTTCTGCTTTTCTAGCAAACTCAGGGAAGTAGCTTCGGGTTAGAATCCCTAATACCAGTGGGAGACCTAGAATCAATGAAATGGTGATGAAAACATCAGTGACATCCAAGCTAATTGCTTTTAAAAGAGTAGAGGTTGGTTCGTAAAAACCTGCCCATAGCGAAAAATTCAGAGGGGTGATCAGAATTGAGGCTAGTGTTGAAAAACCAGTCAAACTAACAGATAATGCTGTATTTCCCTTTGCCAAACTGCTTAGAAAATTAGACACATTTCCACCGGGACAGGCTGCAACTAGAAACATACCCAAGGCCACACTTGGAGGAGGTTGAATGGCTAGTATAAGAAGCCATGTCATGAAAGGAAGTAGAAGAAATTGAGAAAGAAGTCCTAGGAAAAATGGCTTGGGATTCTTCATTAGATATTTGAAGTCCTCAAACCTTAAATCCAAGGCTACTCCATACATAATCAAGGCTAAAGCAAGATTTAAGGCGAGTAAATCCTTGGGAGAAAAATTTAAACGGATGGCGTCAAGAATCTCGGGTGAATTCATTAGCCCTAAAATTCATCCAATCTCGAGAAAAAGCAAACAATTATTTTGAAAGGGACTTATGCTTGGTGATTATTCTTCCTTTACAAATTCATGTTTTTTCAAAAAATCCATAAAGAGGCTTACTGACATGGGTTTTTGAATGTAATCTTTTACGACAGGGTAAGAAAAGGCTTTTTCCTTGTCAGAACGGTCTATGGAGCTGGTGATAATGGATATGTAAAACTGATTTTTGATACTCTCCGGTAGTGCTGAAAATTCATCCAAAAAATCCCACCCGTCCATGACAGGCATATTTATATCCAGTAATATCAAAGTAGGTTTTTCGCTTTGGTCGATTTCATTTTGAGAAACCCGCTTCTGAATTTCTTGCATAGCGGTCTGGCCGTTTTCAAATTGAGTGATTTCTCTGTCAAACTTGAGATTAGCTAAGATCCTCTTTCCGAGCATTCTAACGATCGCATCATCGTCTACAAATATGATTTCGTTTAATTGAAACATCCTAACATTTGAATAATACTTCGAATGTATTGCATTATTTTCATTAAATGTATTCAAAAACGTGAGAAAATCTTTCTTTTTTGATGACTTACAAAAAAATCTGTATCAACTGATGCTTAGTGTACGTATCAGGAAATATCAAAACAATTTTAATTTTAGATTTATGAAACATGTAACCATGATCTTCCTTTTAGGAATGATATTTTTCTCTTGTCAAAAAGATGAATTGCCAGTTTTGGTTTGCGGTGTTGAGGACCCAGTTGAAGACTTAGACTGGTTGAATGAGCAAATACGTGAGTTAGAGGGTTCAGATTTTGGAGCATTCCAATACTTCACACAAGCAAAATCGGGTAATCAAGATATTTTTATTTTAAAGAATTGCTGCTCAAACTGCAATTCTGTTTTCCCAATTTATGATTGCCAGGGAAATGAACTGGGTAGTGTAGGTGATAGTAGATTTCCAATGAGTGCAATTTCCGATGAAAAGGTAATTTGGAAATCTTCAAACTCACTCTGTAATGTTTAGATTAATTTGAATTATTCATAGAGATAAGCTAAGAATCCCTGGTTTTTAAATGGCTTTAGATCAGATGTTTATATTATTATTTTCTGGTTTAAAAAAATATTTTTCTTGGTTTGGAATGGGGCATGAAAAAGCATCAAATTATTTGCTTTCATTTGCGATTTGAATAGACAATTGCCCCATCCTTTCATGAAAAAAAACCTTCTTACTTATTCGATTATTGGGGCAATGGTGCTCGGAATGATCGTTGGATTTTCAATTTTCAAAAGTGAAGATCCTGAATTAATCAGTGCCTATAGTGGTAATATCAAACTGCTAGCCACCATCTTCATCCGTCTGGTTCAGATGATTATTGCCCCTTTAGTTTTCTGTACCCTAGTAGTGGGCATAGCTAAGTTAGGAAATGTCAGGACAGTCAGTAGAATAGGAGGTAAGGCGATGATTTGGTTCTTTTCTGCCTCATTAGTTTCATTATTAATTGGCTTAGTGATGGTCAATTTTTATGAGCCAGGGATGGGAATGAATCTAAGTTCTGAAGATGCTGCTGGAGTAGCTGATGTGACAGCAAAGACAAAGCAGTTTTCCCTTTTAAATTTTGTGGAGCATATAGTTCCCAAAAGTGTTTTTGAAGCCATGGCTACCAATGAGATTCTTCAATTGGTTGTGTTTTCCATATTCTTTGGAATTGCTTTGGCCGGTTTAGGTCCTACAGCTTTGCCTTTGATCAATGCTTTGGAAATAGTAGCTCATGTAGTTTTAAAAATGGTTGGCTATGTGATGATGACCGCTCCGTTAGGCGTGTTTGGAGCTATTTCTGCCGTGATCGCCACCAGAGGCTTGGATATATTATTGACCTATGCCAAGTATTTCGGGGCATTTATTGCCGGTATCTTGGTTCTATGGATGGTCTTGCTCTTGGTAGGCTATTTGGTTATTGGAAAAAGATTACCAGACTTAATACGAGGACTATTTGGTTCTATGGTGATTGCTTTCAGTACAACCAGTTCAGAGGCAGTTTTTCCAAAGCTAACTGAAGATTTAAAAAAGTTTGGATGCAATGACAGAATCGTGTCTTTCACTTTGCCATTGGGGTATTCTTTCAATCTGGATGGAAGTATGATGTATATGACTTTCGCCAGTATTTTTATTGCTCAGGTTTATGGAATCGAATTGGATTTGGGTACTCAACTCACTATGTTGTTGGTGCTTATGCTGAGCAGTAAAGGCGTAGCTGGTGTCCCTAGAGCGAGCTTGGTGGTAGTGGCGGCTACCTGCGGAATGTTTGGAATTCCTGTAGAGGGAATTGCTTTAATATTGCCAATAGATCACTTCTGTGATATGTTCCGGAGTGCGACAAATGTACTGGGAAATGGATTAGCTACTGCAGCTGTCAGTAAGTGGGAAGGTGAACTTCAAACAGTTGAGGAAAAAGTTTTGATTTAAAAGTTGAGGTTGAAATTTGACCTAATAATCGGTGATTAGTAAAATGAAAAGGCGCAGTGCTCAGCTGCGCCTTTATTTATTTAAATTTTAATCAACTCTGAAGGATACTTTACAGATTACTCCGTAAGAAATGACTTTGCCATCTTTTACATGAACCTTGGTGTCTTTCAGCCATACAGAATCAATATTCCGGACTGTTTTAGAAACCTCTGCAACAGCATTTTCTATTGCAGATTCAATTCCTTTTTCTGATGAAGCTATTACTTCAATTACTTTCACTAGTGCCATGTTATTAGGGTTTAATGTTGAAAATTATGCTATCAACCAATCTTAAATATCAATAGATCAGTTTTTTATAGTATCTATAATTTACCAATAAATACATGGGTAAAAAAGTCTTCGAGGCTTTTATCCTCAAAATCCGAATTCAAAAAAAAGCCTGGTCTAATTGGGACCAGGCTTAATGTATTTTGAATCAAATTACTTTTTCATCAATCGAATCATTTTAGTCTCCTGACCATGATTCAAATGAAGATAATAGAATCCTTTTTTCAATTGTTTAGATCCAATGATCAGCTGGAGCTTACCAGAATTGAAGCTTGAAGTTCCGCTTTGAACTAACTCACCTTTTTCATCAAATAGGATATAAGCAACTTCAATATCCAAGTTGGAATCCAAAGTAATGTTTACTTCATCTTCTAATGGGTTTGGATAAGCCTTTTGAACCTTCGCATTTCTGAAACTAGCCTCTTTGCTAATAGATTCAGAATTGCTTTCACAAGGAATCAAACCGCAATCTCCAAGAGTTGCTCCTTTTCTCAAGAAGGCCGGAACTGCCTCAGGTGCCACACAAATGGTTTGAGTTTTTCCAGAATTGCCATTGGAAGTGCAAACCAATACTTTATCATCCTTGGATCCGCATCTCACATCGACCACGCAAACAGTGACTTCGTCTTGAAAGATATTCCCTGCATCATCTCTCACAGTAAGTGTGTAAGTAGTGGTTTCGGATGGTGAAACAGTTATTTCTTGTCCCGTTTGACCATTACTCCAAGAATAGGTGTAATTGCCACTGCCACCACTTGCATCGGCGGCTTTTAGTGTGGTAGAAGCTAAAGGTTCATATCCCAAATAAACAATTGCTCCCTCTCCTGCATCTGAGCTAATGCCTTCACCTGCAATAAACCTGACAGATACAGGTAAATGGTCGGAAGTGGTATTGGCATAATTAGCAACAAGATTGAAAGGAATAAACAACTGCTCAGATCCCTCTAAATAATTGTCATAAAGCTCATTGGAAATTGTGATGTGATCAATGACATTATCATTAAAGATAAAGGATCTCAAACCTGCTTCGCTCAAGGAAAGGGTTACCCCGTTGAAATCAGGATCGCTGATAATAACTTCATAGGTGCTAGGACCTCCGCCAATGGAAATGTCCAAATCATCATTGTAATCCCCTAATAGGATGATATTGGCATCTGAATAGTAGGCATCTAAAGTATCCTTCAATGCAAGGTTATCAAATCGTTTTCTGGCCAAATCATCTCTGCTTGAACCGGATTTCGCGTGAATGTTGATAAAGTTGATTCGCTCTTTGACTCCGTTTATATCTGCAACAGCTTCCACCAACCAAGGCAATCTGCCACTTGACCAGAATGAAGATGGAGTTCCTGTTGGATATTCATCCAATAGGTTATTCAATCCCAATCTAGCTTCATCATAAATCTGTTCGAATAGAACTTTAGAAGACTGGATTTCTAATACAGCCGTATTATAGATTAAACATAGCTTTTGTGGTGGGAAAGTAGGATCGGGAGCCTCAAAAGATCTTGAGAATCTATCCGAACATATGACTTCGTATCCTGGTAGCTGTGAAACCACGAAAGCCAATAAATCTTCATCTGAAACTTCTTGTACTGCGATTACATCCGGCAAAGTAGCTTGAAGCACTTTTATAGCATTTTCTGCTTGCAAGCTTACATTGCTTGGACCAAAGTTCGCGATGGTGGCACCAAAGAACTCCATATTCCAAGTCATCACATCTAAGGTCTCTGCATTTGGAATATCAGAGCCGGCTGCTTCGTATGGGCTTGTACCCGGTAAGTCCTCTATAAATCTAGGAAGTAATTGGAGACTTCCTCTGAAGCTTCCTAACACTCCCGTGATGGTTTGTGCCTCAGCTGGTATCACTCTTCCAACCAAACTGCTGACATCTCCATCGATTCTCAATTCAAGACTTCCGCTACCATCTGTGATGGTATAATTACTTTCTGGGAAAAAGAGACCTTTGGAAATAGCAAAGGCAGCATTTGGAATGCTAATCAATTGTCCTTCTACTCCTGAATTAATCTGGCTGATGGAAAGTGCTGCAGGCACAACTTCATTTCCAGAACTTATAAGTTCTAATTCAGAAATATTGACAATTTGAATTTGTTGGTTGAAGGCTCCAATAGATCCTAAAATCCTGATTTCGTCTCCTATTTGATAATTGCCAAGACCATGAACTTGGGAGTCAAAAACCGGGATTCCACCAGTAGCATCTTGTATGAATGCAGGTCCACCTAATTGATCACTAACAGTCAATACGCCTTGTACTAATACTTCTGAACCAATTCCTTTATTTCTTGCCTCTGCTATGGAAATTAAAACTGGTTCTGGGTCTACGATTACACCTCCAAAACTCTGTCCAGTATTGACTTGATTATAGGTATTGGTAATTGAGGTGGAAGACCATGTAAAGTCTGTGTATTTGGTTCCAGTACCTTGTAGCTGTAAAGAAGTACCAACAGGAGTAGATGAAATTTGAACGACGCCTATATCCTCGCTTAGTAAGCCATCTGCTGGACCACCAACTGCTGTGAAAACTCCCTCATAACTTAAAAACTGAATCACTTCATTAGAAGGATTCACCAAAGCGAATCCATCAGGAGCACCATTTTGCAATCCATTGATAGCAAAAAATTTAGTCCCAAAGCCATTGTCCTGGTCAGGAAGCACTCCAGTAAGATTCACAGTGCCATAAACAGCTCCACCATTTCCATTATAAAGAATCAATTTATACCCTTCTAGGTCTAGACCAGCTGAGCCCGCTACTTCAATGCCTTCATCCACATCGCTACCTACATTGTCATAGTGTAATTCATTTACAAACAGCACAACTTCTGAAGAAAAGGTCTGATTTGTATTGATTGAACCAAATGTTTCAGCGCTTTCGGTTTGCCAGGTAAAATCTGTGTAAGTACTGCCTGTACCCCCTAATTGTAAAGAAAATCCTATTGGGGTAGAGGAGGTTTCTTCAACTCCAATATTGGTGCTGGTTAGGCCGTCAGCAGGACCACCAACAGCGAGGAAAGTTCCTTCATAACTAAGGAACTGAACAACAACTCCGTTATTAACTAAGGCAACTCCATCTGGAGCTCCATTTTGAATTCCATTGGTAGGATAAGTTAGGGTTACAAACCCAAAGCCATTTCCAGAATCAGCGATTGTACCTGAAAGAGCTCGGGTATTGTAGGATGCACCATTTGCCCCATTGTATAAAACCAATGACCATCCTGTCAAGTCAGTACCAGCAGGTCCAGCTATTTCTATAGCCTCACCTACATCTGTTCCCACATTATCATAATGAATTTCGTTGATAAAAACTTCTTGAGCCTGCAGTCGGAAGCCCGTAAAAAGCAGTAGAAAAATCCCCGCTAATCGTAGTAAATTTTTTTGCATAGAATGAATTTTAAAATTGTCTTTAAAGATGAGTTTTAATTCCAAAAAACTGTAATTATTCAAGGTTATTATTTTGTTATTCTTTGATAAAATGAAGGGAATAACAATTTTAGAAAAAGGATTATGGCTTTCTTCTAAATCACTACTTTAAAATCTAAAATTCTGTTTTAAAAAATAGTTTGAAAAATAATGCTAAATAGCTTTTTATGAGTTTGTTACGCATTTAAATGTATTCCAAATCCCTTATTTTTTTTCTAAATTTTCAGAGCCTGATTTTAATAATACTTTCATGGAATTTAATGCGATTTACATTGTAGATCCAGACACTGCTTTTCATTCAGCCATTCAAAAATTCACAGATAAAATCGGTGTCAATACCCCTATTTTTTACTTCACCAATGGAGATGATTTTTTAAACGAAAATCCAAAATCAAACTATAATCCAAGAAGCAACAGGGAAAATTTAATACTTCTCGACTTAAATGCTCAAAATGGACTAGGTTGGGAATTCTTGAAAAAGTTTGATGGGCTTGATTACCAGTTTAAGTCCTCTTTTCAAATCGTTGCACTCTCGGAAGAACTCAGCCTTTCTGAAAGAAATCAAGCATTGGCTTATCAATCTGTTTCCTTTTACTTTCACAAGCCATTTACTTACCGGGGTTTTATTACTATGGTGGAAACCATCGTCAATGATCTTCCTTCCTCGATTTAATGAATAGTGATAGTGTAGCTTTTTTGGGTTTTCTTTTTTGATTCTAGCAGAATGATTCCTTCTTTATGGATCAATTTTCCATCCGAATCAATTGAATCAGCAATACCCAACCATGGTTCTATGCACACATATGGAGCTTTGGACTTTGCCCATATTCCCAAATAGTCAAAATCCTGAAAGCTCATACTCAGAACTGGACCGTTTTTTTCTGAAACCAAGCTAACTTCCCTTGACTTTAGATTTTTAAATATCAAAGCATCCTTATCAAACAGGTTTGCGTGCAATTTTAACTTATCAGTAGCCTTCAACATAGGAAGCGGCTCTTTGCCAATCAGACCATTTTCCAGCACTGGCCAGGTGGAATCGGTCTCTTTCTCTTCAAATTTTACGAAATAATCCTCGTACACCTCCCCTTGATGAATCGGACAATTGAATGCAGGATGTCCTCCTAATGAAAAATACATGGTTTCAGAGCCATGATTCGTTACCTCGTGTAGGACCTCCAAAGTTCTTCCTTTAAGGGAAAAGATTATTTTTAATTCAAATTTAAATGGATATGCAAGAAGAGTTTCTTCATCCCATTGCATTGAAAATGTAAGTGATTCAGCAGTTTGATCAAATAAAACCGGTTTGCTCGAATTTCTTACTATTCCGTGTTTTGGAATCTTGTAGAATTTCCCATCATATTCAGTTTTTCCATCTTTTAATGCGCCTATAATTGGAAAAAGAATAGGAGCCTGACCATTCCAAAAACTTGGATCTCCTTGCCATAGGTGTTCTATTGCAGTTGACTTGGAAATAATGGAGGTTAGCTCCATGCCAATTGCGTTGACTTTAACAGCTAATTCTGAATTTTCTATTCGATAAATCATATTAGATAAACAATTTATTTATTATCTGATTTTCGGCAATCTTGCTATTTAACATATTTTCTTTATTTGAGCGATTTGAAGACCGATGACCGAAGACCCAGCCACGGCTGACAGGCGAAGCTTTCGGATTCTGATCCTTTCAGCAGACAATAAGCCCTATTTTTGTCAATACTGGTAATAAAGCGGGGATCCATTTAATTTGTTTTATAGAGGTCAGATAGAATGCCCAAGATAATCATCCCCCTCCCGATCCGCCGCGGCGGATCGGGACAAGTTGTTTGAGATTTTTCCTCAGGGGCATTTCATCTGTTTATAATTTGTTATTCAGTGGTCAGATGGAATCTCGCACCACTTAATAATCATGCCTGAGTGTGAGGTTTTTCCACATGCTCGATTTCATCTGTCATTTTTTCTGTTGAAAAGATAAATAGGAATCCCTAGTAAAACCCCAATTCCACCCCAAATCAAGGCCTCTTTTCCTGAACCCAATAAAATCCAAATCCCAAAACCCAAACCAATAAAGGAAAGACTGATATTTCTAAATGAAGGCTTAAAACCTAATTCTGATTTTATTGAAAATTTCAAAAAGGAGAATGCTGCTGCAATGTAAAAGAGTAGGGAAGTAGCCGAAGTCAATAATACCATAAAAGAATATAAGTCTCCGAAGCCCTTGTTGGAGTTGAATAAAAGCAGAACTGAAATAACTGAACTTGAGAGAATTATTCCTGTACTGGGTGAGCCATGTTTGTTGACAAATGCCAGGGATTTCGGTAATAATCCATCCCTTGCCATGGAGTTAGAAATTTGACCCTGAACCAAAATCCAAACGTTCAGAGCACCTAATGTGGATATACATGCTCCAATGGCTATAAAAAATCCTGTGTTTGTTCCAAATAGTTGGTTCGCAGCATCTGTGAAGGGGGCAGTGCTTTGAGCTACTTCGGAGGGAGGAAGAATTCCAAATAGAGAAATAGAACTGAACAAGTACAGAAAAACGACCAATCCAACTCCTATGAGTGTGCCCTTTGAAATATTTTTCTCTGGGTTTTTAATATTCTCAGCCGGTATAGTGGCAGCCTCTATTCCCATAAAGGCAAAAAAACAAAGTACAGAGGCCGTGGTGATGGCCTGAATAGAAGAAACCTCAGAAATATTTAATGGAATAAAGTGATTGATGTCAAATACAAAAAGACCCCCAATAGCAATTATCAGGATAGGAATAATTTTAAGTAGGGTAGTGACAA
The DNA here is from genome assembly GCF_002376385.1 of Algoriphagus sp. UBA3586. Taxonomy (NCBI): domain Bacteria; kingdom Pseudomonadati; phylum Bacteroidota; class Cytophagia; order Cytophagales; family Cyclobacteriaceae; genus Algoriphagus; species Algoriphagus sp. UBA3586. The sequence continues at coordinate 75,369 of NZ_DFMT01000012.1, forward strand.
CTTGAAGATTCCCCGATCCTCGGATACTCAAGCTATTTAAGATAGTTAAGCCCCAAATAACCAATAAAGCAATTGAGGTGGTAAACCAAGGTTGACCTTGAAGCCCGGGGAAAAACACAGAAAAATAACCAGCAAAGGATAGTGCTATGGCCGAATTCGTGCTCCAGAGCGACAACCAAAACCCCCAGGCCACAATAAAGGCGGGAAATTTACCAAAGGCTCTTTTTGTGTAGGCATAAGAGCCGCCTTGCTCGGGTATGACTTTGCTGAGTTTCCCCATCATGGCTGCCAGGGAAGTAGCCCCAACTGCAGCTATAACCCAACCCAATAAGCTAATCCCCCCAAATTGGGCTAAAGCAGCTGGAAGCGTGAAAATTCCTGAACCTATCATGCCCCCGGCCACTAAAGAAATTACCGTAATTAATCCTAGTTGACGTTGAGGCGAAGTTTTTTTCAAAAGAAAAAATGAATTGAATGGAATTAAGTAATTTGGGTAGTAATCAAGATAATAAGAAATATTGAAACCTTTTTACATAGACCCTGATATCACGAAGGCCGAAACTTTGCCTTCCTATTTTTACACTTCTCAGGAAGTATATGATGCTTTGATTGAAAAGGTCTTCGCCAAAACCTGGCAATTCATTGGAGATCAAAGTTTGGTGAGTTTGGATTCTCAGGTTTATCCATTCAAGTTTTTGGAGTTTGGATTAGAGGAGCCTATGCTGCTGAGTAATGATCAAGGTGATATTAACTGTCTTTCAAATGTGTGTACGCATAGAGGAAACATCCTTTGCCATCAAGCAGGGAGTACAAAAGGTATTACTTGTGCCTATCACGGGAGAAGATTTAATCTGAAGGGAGAATTTCAGCATATGCCCCAATTCAAGGAGGCAGAAGATTTTCCGAGAAAGGAAGATCATCTTCATTCATTTCCAATAAAAAAATGGGGACCTTGGTTATTTACAGCCTTAGAGCGCGGGATGGACTTTCAGGCTGTCTTAGATGTGATGGATAAAAAGGTAGGTTTTCTTCCTTTGGATGAATTTAAACTAGATAAAAGCAGAAATAAGGATTATCTGGTCAATGCTCATTGGGCGCTTTATTGTGATAATTACTTAGAGGGCTTTCACATTCCTTTTGTTCACAGTGGTTTGAATGAAGTCTTGGATTATGGGAAATATGAAACTGAGATTCATGGGTTGCTCAACTTGCAAATAGGCCATTCTTCAGGTGGAGAACATGTTTTTGATTTACCTGAAAACCATGAAGACTTTGGTAAACAAATCAGCGCATATTATTTCTGGATATTCCCCAATATGATGTTTAACTTTTATCCATGGGGTTGTTCAATCAACGTAGTAAAGCCAATAGCTCTCAATAGAACCAAAGTCAGTTTTATCACCTACGTATGGGATGAAAGCAAATTAGATACTGGAGCAGGAGCTGCCTTGGATAAAGTAGAAAGAGAAGATGAGTTTGTGGTTGAAGGAGTCTTCAAAGGGATGCATTCAAGAATCTATCAGACAGGAAGGTTTTCACCTAAAATGGAGAAAGGCGTACATCATTTCCATGGTCTTTTAGCGGAATTTTTGAGAGGGTAAAGTATGAAATGCACAAGAGGAGAAGTCCCATACAAGGGGATAATAATCCTGAGCATTTCATCTGTCCTCTAAAAAACAGATTAAATAGCCCTAAAAAATGTGGCATTTGAAAATTGACAAAAGTTTTTTGATAATCTTAAAAATTTCGGGCTAAGTAATTAACTTATCTCTGCAATACTTACTTCAACTCCTCCGGTAGCAAAATTCGGTATATCTTGAACAGCTTCCTTTCCTTCATCAGAAGCCATGGCAGTTTGAAGGTCCTCCATAGTACTGAAGTACAATTCAGCCATTCTATAATTACTTGGCTTTTTCCCATCTGGAGTACCTATAAATTTACAGGTCTCGAGTCTCTGACATGATATTTTTCTGGCAAGATGCATGTGAGTGTCTGAATAATACTTTTCAAATTCTTCAGCATCTTTTGGGTGTCCATATACAACAACTATTTTAACCATAAATAAATATTTTTGATTTAATAGAAGATACGAAAAAATAATCCTGTATCAAATTAAAAGTGGATTTAAAATACTGATAATCTGAAACTTAAAATATCCGATCCCAATTAAAAATCGAATTAGTTTACGGAGGAGGACTTTTTTGAAATAAACAATAATATATCACTAAATAGCCTTAAGGGCATTATTTTCCTGCTCTTTGCTGAAGTACAAACTTTGAGAATCGCTCCATAGCAACTCGTAAATCGGCATGTTTAAAACTAGAGATCACCAAGCGATACAATCCTTTTTGCTCATGTCCAAAGCCATTGCTCGGTGTCAGTAATATTTTAGTCTCTTCATAGACTTTAAGCCATAGATCATTTTCACCTTGCTGTGTTTTTTCCTGTAAGAACTCTGATAAATCCATCCAGACAAAAAGGCTTCCATGAGAAGGGCTATACCTCAAAGCTAATTTTTGTAAAGTAGTTCTCACGATTTTGTAGGATTGATTCAGCGCTTTTTGATAGGAATTAATATAAGTGTTCATGAAAGCTTTATCATTCAAAACTTCCTGCAACAACCATTGTGTATGATTGGAAATCCCGTGGGAAAGGCCCACGTTTTTGTAAGCTTGAATGAAATCTTCATTATAGGTGTGAACTACACCAATACGAAATCCTGAGATCCCTAAATCCTTGGAAAAAGAATACCAATGATGTAGGTATGCACTCTTTTTCTGGTTCATCAAATTGCCAAAAGAATAAAACTTCAATTGCTTTCCATAATCCCCCGAAACTTCCGGGTCTTCAGTATCGATCAAGGAAAGCCCATATATCTCATTTACTATCAAGTGGATATGATTAGCGATGCACCAATCGGCAATTTCTTCCTGCTGTTCTTTAGAATAAATCCCTCCTGTAGGATTATCTGGGCTTGTCAAAATGAGCATTCTAAACCTGCTTCCACCTTCCTCTATTTCTTTTTTTGCTTTTTCTAATTGTGAAATCTGCAAAGGAATTCCATCTTTTAATTCTCCAATATCAGAGTGAGTATGGAGGTCGTATCGTTTGACACTGGGGAAAACTCCAATATCCCCAGTATAAACAGGATAGCTTGGGGCAGGAATTACCGCCGTATCTCCCGGTTCAGCCAATAAAAAGGCTGTCATTTCAATCACAGAAGTGGCTCCAACAGAAAGGGCCAATGTTTCCGGATCAACTGTAAGATTCATCAAAAAGTCAGAATAGTAGCTGGCTATAGCCTCTCTAAAACTCAAAACTCCCGACGGATCTCCATAGCTGGTCACCCAATCAGGAATTTCCTGTTTGGCTGATATTTCCTGCATTTTTTCTTTCAGCATTTCCCAACAGAGCTGGTTTTCTGCAATATTCATAGGAAAAGTACCCGTAGGATTATCCTTGGCATGGTAGATATTATCCATAGCATCAAAATAGACTTCCAGGTCAATCCTCATAGGATTTTCAGATGCAGCTTTTCCCTTTTGAGAAAGGGAATTTGAATCGCTCATTATTGTGAGTTTTTGCTTAAGATTTTTTTAACTAATGGCCCGATGCTCAAGCCTTGGATGATAATGGAGAAAACTACTATCACATAAGTAACAGTCAGGAACAGTTCCCTTTCCATGATAGGTTCTAAAGATAAGGCCAATGCAATGGAAATCCCACCTCTGATTCCTCCCCAAGTCATCAAAAGACCTGTCTTAGGAATAAAATCCAATTTTTTCCTGAATAATATGATAGGACCGGAAAGTGCCAAATAACGTGAAACCAAAGCAATAGGAATGGCTAAAACCCCTAGTAAAATATATTCTGCATTAATGGTGATGATCAATAATTCAAGTCCGATCAAAACAAATAAAATGGCATTTAAGAAAACATCGATCAACTCCCAGAATTTGTCTACATAGTTTTGGGTAACCGATGACCAGGCAGTTTCGGGCGATTTATTTCCAATCAAAATCCCGGCGACTACAACTGCAAGAGGACCTGAAAAATGCAGATAGGAAGCCAATGCATATAAGCCCATTACCAATGCCAAGGTGAGTAATACCTCGGTTTCATAATGATCTATGCTTTTCATCAGTTTGAAAGCAATCCAGCCCAAAACCAAACCTAAAGCTAAGCCCCCAAATACCTCCTCAAAGAAAAGTAAACCAACTTCCTCAGCCTCAACAGATGCAATTCCTCTTTGAGCTATAGATAAAAGAACCAAAAATACAACGACACCCACACCATCATTGAAAAGGGATTCTCCAACAATTTTGATTTCAAGTTTTTTGGGTGCATTCGCTTCTTTGAGGATACCCAATACTGCGATGGGATCAGTAGGAGAGATCAATGCCCCGAAAAGGAGACAATAGATGTAGGCAATCGGATGTGCGATTAATTCAGCCAAGAAATAAAAAAGCGTTCCGATCAAAAAGGTGGAAAGCAAGACCCCAAAAGTTGCGAAAAGCATGATAGGTCCTCTTTGCTTAGCCAGCTCATCTAATTTGGTGTGCAAAGCTCCGGCAAAGAGCAGAAAACTCAGCATGATTTCGAGCAGTACTGTTTTAAAATCTATGGATTGAATTAAGGTTTTGGACTGCTCCAAAACAGCACTTTCAAAATAGCCTAGAATTAAGATCACCAAGGTGAATAGCATAGCTATGATCATCAAACCAATGGTAAAAGGTAGTTTCAGGAATTTGGTATTGATGTAAGCAAAAAGTGCAGAAAGTATGGTCAGTATAGTAATGATGGTGAATATTTCCATAGAATTTTAAAGAATGATTTTTTGAAAATAGGAAAGATATTATTCCTCAAAAGAACTTCAGGTTTTCAAATTAAAAATTTACTGCTAATGAGGAGTTATAAAATTGAATTTGCAATCATTGATTAAGACTTTCTTTGGTAAGAAAATGAGACTGTCGCATGAGTGGGGGCGCATTGAGCGTCTTAACAATTATACGGAATGAAAAGTAGGCCAAAAAGATAGTTATGGCCATCGACTCTCAGCCTTATGTCCAGTGCGTGTTGCCAATGACAGACTAAATCAAATTCAGAAATTTCAATTTTACCAGAATTTATTTCTTTGTAATTAAAAATTTGTCTCATCTAAATTAAGAACTTGTTGCTTCAATTAGGCTTTATGCTTTTTTCTCATTGTTCTTTTGCCTTGAAGCAAAAGAACCAAAAATTCAAGACGCAGTAAAGCTCCAACCCTGCCGTTGGCAGGTAGGCGCACGGAGCCAGACGCTGGCTCGCTGCTGCGTCAGCCCACCGCGCCCACACTAAACAAGTTTTCGTTAAAAATTAAGTTTCTAAAGAAAATAATAACAGACTAATCCATTTTACATAAACCTGACATATCATTTTTTTGAATTTTCAATGAATATTTAAGACTCAGGCTGACATCAAAACTATTAAATAGACCGCCCAATAAAATTGAAGATATTTCAGGCTATAAAATTCCACTTGCAATCTTCCTGGAGGATATATTTGAAAACGACATATGGATATCCGCTTTCTTACCAGTATTGACAAAAATATGGCTTATTGTCTGCTGAAAGGATCAGAATCCGGAAGCTTCGCCTGTCAGCCGTGGCTGGGTCTTCGGTCATCGGTCTTCCACCAGTCAAGCATGGAAAATAAGACAACTGGCATGATTGCGGAAAATTAGAAACCGAAATAAAGTTTAGGGTTAATTTCTACTGACATTACCCAGTCCTTTAATTTCCTCCTTGATTACAGTAGGATTACCGGTATATGTCACGGAACCCATTCCCTGAGCATTAATAGATAATTCACCTTCACAATGAACTTCCACATTGCCCATCCCTCTTGATTGTCAATCCATCGTTTGGGTAATCAAATTAGATGCTTCGAGATTTCCCATTCCTTCAAAGCTGATTTTAGCATAGGTCGCACTTCCAGATAAGTCCACATTTCCCATCATATTAAATTGTGCGTCCAAACTTTCTGCCTGAATTTCCATTTCTACATTTCCAACTCCATCTCCCCGTATCATCAATTGACCTACTTCAAAGGTGTTTTTTGTCTCGATATTCCCTACGCCATCAAAAACCAGTCTTTGTAAATCCGCTATAGTTAAATGTATTTCTGGAGTTTTATTTTTGAAAAACTCAGATCCATCAGGATCAAAATCAATAATTAATTCAGAACCATTTTCTGATATTTTTAAATACTCCATGGCTTTTTCGAAGCCTTTGATCTCCATGGATTCTAGGTCTCCCTGGCTTAAGTAAAGGTTGATAGCGCCATCTAGTTTGATTTGATTGATCCCGCTAATGTCTCGAGTATCTGTCATCATGGAACCCCAGTCTTTTTCAGATCCGGACCCACAGGCAAAACCTACCCAAATCATCAAAATGTAAATAATGTTTAGCTTCTTCATAGTGTGTTAGTGTTGGATGCTTCAATTTAAAAAATAAATTCTTGGAAGTGATAGATCGTGTTGAGGTTATTTTTGATCCAAACTCGAAAGGCTTTTTTCTTTTTTATGGATATCCACTTTCTTACCAGTATTGACAAAAATACGGCTTATTGTCTGCTAAAAAGGATCAGAATCCGGAAGCTTCGCCTGTCAGCCGTGGCTGGGTCTTCCCTGTCTGCCGGTAGGCAGAGGTCATCGGTCGCCTGTACTGAGCGAAGTCGAAGTATCCAACCAGTCAAGCAAAGAAAATAAGGCAACTGGCATGATTGCGGATAATCAGATTCTTTTTTTTATAAAAATTGATATCCAAAGATTTATAATCTATATTTTATAATAAATCCTTAATCCAACAGCGCTGTGTTTCTATCTAATAAACGTTTTGTCCTTAGTATTTCACTCTGCTTCCTGCTTTCTGGAGCTTTTGCTCAGTCTCATGCTTCTGATGTTCTGGCATTTCAGGAAAAGTTGAATAAAAGCTATGCTGATCCAATCAAATCACCTTTGAGTAAAGAAAAGCTGCAAGAGTTTGAAGGTTTACCTTTCTTTCCAATTGACGAAAGCTATCGGGTGGTGGCTACTTTCCAAAAATTACCAAAAGTCGATCTTCATACATTTAAAACCAGCGACAACCGCCTCAGAGATTACGAGAAATACGGCATAGCAACTTTTACTTTGGATGGCAAAGAAATGCAGCTGACACTTTTTAAAAGTATCAGCAAAGTGATTACTCCCGGTTATGAAAATAGTCTTTTTGTTCCTTTTACCGATCTAACAAATGGAAAGGAGACCTATGGAGGTGGGAGATACATGGATGTTGAGATTCCTGAAGGAGATAGCATAGTATTAGACTTTAATAAGGCTTATAATCCATATTGTGCCTATAGTACTAATTATTCCTGTCCTATTCCTCCAAAAGAGAATGACTTGCCTATTTCAATTAATGCTGGCCTCAAAATCAAAGAAAAGAAATAGGGTTGCTCTAACTTTATCAAATGTGTAGCAGGGACTCTTCATTATTTTAATGGAGTATGGCTCAGATGGTAATTTGAATAATTCCCTATTTGTAAAAAAGGTTCTTTAATGCAAATGGGGAGTAATTTAAATTAGGATGTCTTCTTAATTTTATTTCCAGCTTGTATCTAAAAACCTATGAAAAAATTCTATTCTGTTAGCCTATTCTTTTTGACTCTAATCTTTTCGCTTCAAGCTCAAGAAAAATATTATTTCCAATCAGAATTTTCTAAAGAAGAATTTGCCAAAAGAAGATCCCAGATCTTTGATCAAATTGGGAATAATGCAATCGCAGTAATTCAGGGAGCCAGTGGAATTCCTGGATTTAGTGTTTTCCGACAATCCAATAGCTTTTATTACCTCACCGGAATAGAAACTCCCAGGGCCTATTTATTGCTCAATGGAAGGAATAAAAGAGCAACGCTTTATCTCCCTCATAGAGATGAGGGCATGGAGAATAACCAAGGAAAAGTATTATCGGCGGAAGATGCTGAACTGGTTAAAAAATTGATGGGCGTAGAGCAGGTAAAAGGCATAGAATTCTTATCGGCAGATTTGGTGGGAACTGGATTGATCAAGCCTCCCGCACCGGTTCTCTATACAGAATTTAGTCCGGCTGAAATCGGAAATGACAGCAGAGATGAGATACTTTTTGGCCTTGCAAGAAATGCCTCAGATCCATGGGACGGATCTTCCACCAGAGAAGCCAGATTTATCCAAACATTGAACAGCCGATTCCCACAATTTGAAATTAAAGACCTGACTCCGATTTTGGATCAGATGCGCTTGATCAAAAGTGAAGAGGAAATTGCTGTCATACGAAAAGCCACTCAAATTGCAGGATTGGGAATCATAGAAGCCATGAAGTCCACACAACCCGGAGTTTATGAATACCAATTGGATGCTGTGGCAAAATATATTTTTTACCTATACGGATCTCAGGGGGATGCCTATCCAGCTATCATCGGAGGAGGAACCAATGCCTACATGGGCCATTATTTTCATAAAAAAGATATGCTTCAGGATGGTGATTTGGTCTTGATGGATTATGCTCCGGATTATAGGTATTATACCAGCGATGTAACCCGAATTTGGCCAGTGAATGGCAAGTTTACTGAAGAGCAAAAGCAATTGTATAATTTCATTGTAGCCTATAGAGATGCCTTATTCAGATACATCAAACCCGGAGTGACTTCTGATGAAGTGCTCGATAAAGCAGCGGCGGAGATGAAAGAATATTTGAAAGATAAAAGCTTTGTAAAGGAAAGTCATAGAAAAGCTGTTGAGGATGGTTTGAAGTTTAGAGGGCACTTCCAGCATCCAGTAGGGATGGCGGTACATGATGTAGGAGTTGTAAGAGGAGTTCCTTTGAAAGAGGGCATGGTATTTACCATAGATCCCATGATATGGCTTCATGATGAGCGATTGTACATTAGAATCGAGGATGTGGCTCTTGTGACCAAAGATGGAATAGAAAATCTCAGCGACTTTGTTCCTTCCAAATTAGAAGATGTTGAGGCTACGATTCAGAAAAAAGGATTAATGAATTTCAGACCCCCAGTTGATCTATCAAACATGAAATAGACTTTGCTCTTAAAAAGACCAGCCTAAGCCCAGATAAAGTGTTTCTGGAAAGGCCACTCCAGTTCTTAGCATAAATCCTTTTCCGGGTTTTTGCAGACGATATCCAATATTAAATGCTACTGGAAGCATATCCTCTGCATTGTTCAGATTAAAATTCGGACCTGCGCTGACTTCTAAATGGTTGGTATTTTTTCCAGTCAAAAATCCATATTGCAAATACAGGTAACTTCCAGAATCTACCCAACCTCAGTAAGTCCCAAGGCCTACCTTCGCAAAGGTCGCTGTTATTCCTTTGTCCAAAGACTGAGTGAGGATTCGCTCATAATTAGACGTTGCAGTGGCCACAATTCCTGCAAAGCCTAAACTGCCTGAAAGTCCATTTTTTCTAAATGAAGGACTTGAATTTTCTTGTGCTAATGCTGTATTGAGGGTCAGTACCAAGCAAAAAAGCAGGCACACTTTGGGCGAAGTTTTCATTTCAGGCTGGGTGAGTAATTCCTCTCTAGAAAGATTGAGGAATATAGGTATAAATTATTGATTTTCAGATCATAATATTGAAGTTGATTTTCCTTTGATTGATGTGTTCTATTTAAAATTTTTATGGTCCAATGAGAAAACCATTAATTTCCGTGATTGCAGGATGAATGGGTTATATTAGCCTTTTGAAAAAATGAAGAAAAATCAATTGTAAGCCATATGAATCTAAGCCATACTGTAAAAGCCTTTCATGAGTTAAGTGTAACCGAACTGTATGATCTTTTACGCTTGAGAAGCGAGGTGTTTGTGGTAGAACAAAACTGCGTTTTCCTTGACTTGGATAATAAAGATCAAAAATGCTATCACTTGCTTCTATATCAAGAGAATGAAATGGTGGCCTATACTAGGATAGTTCCGGCAGGATTATCCTATCAAGAAGTAGCCATAGGCCGTGTAGTCTCTTCACCTGCTCACAGAGGAAAAGGATTGGGAAGAAAGGTGATGGTGCTTTCTATAGAGTACTGCTATCAACTTTTTGGGCCATGCAATATCAGACTAGGTGCACAAACCTACGCCTTGGGATTCTATGAATCTTTAGGATTCAGGGCGGAAGGAGATACCTATGATGAAGATGGGATCGAACATATTGAGATGGTAAGAAAAGCGAAAGTTTGATCCTGCCAATTTGCTTGAATTAATATTTAGGACTTCAAAGATTACTTAACCACTCGTAAATCAAAATTCGTAAATCTGAATTTCGCGACTATAGTTTTTCCGCAAAGTCTTGGAATACCTCCTTATGACGCTCTAAGTCAATATTGTGAGAAACAGATGCTCTGACAATATAATCCTTATCACCTTCTTTGGTGGTTCCCTGAGTGGATGTAGCAGGAACAGTCCAATAGCAACCCTTTAATTGTCCATAGCTCACGCAAAACTTACTCTCATCAGGGATTTCAGTGATCATTTTATTGATCAGCTTAAGGTTTAAGGCCCTTTTGTATACTTCTCTTTCTTCCTCTGTATCTCCTTTTGTAGGTAAATCCAGAGAGAAAACGGAAGGAGTAAATCCTCTTTCAGCTAATTCCTCAGAAACAAAATTGATTTTGGCGCTTGGGAGTTGGTCTTGTATAAAGTTGACAAAGTCTCTAGTATTCACATAGGCATCCTGAATTCGCTGGTTCATGGATGGGAGTTGTCTGGCCAAAATCTCATACTGCTGGGCTGTGGCTTCATTATCACACAAAGCTAGGTGAAGCGCTATTTTATCCATCAAGTTCTCTGCCTTTAAATTGGCCACACAGTAACCAGCGGTACATTCACCGCCGCTTGGGAATTTGGAGCCACTGGCGTAAGAAATAGCTGGGATTACTGAGAGCGTTTCTCCCTCAGGCAAAAATTGTACATTGGGGCAAAATGTCTGATCTAGGATAAAAACAGGTTCAATAGCTGTTTCCCCATTTTCTGTTTGACGGCTGGCACTGAGTACTTCCTTTAATCTTTGTAAGTCCGGAACTTCAACACGAGGGTTGGTAGGTATTTCGGCGATGATGTATGGAATGGCATCTTTTTGAGCGAGCTCTCCTAAAATTCTTTCCAGACTTTGGTTCATGTCATTTCCGGCATCGACTGGTAAATCCACGATTTCTACCTGATCCAAACAAGCGGCAACCCTTCTTGCCTGATCATTGGTCCCACCATAGCAGTTAGGCGGAACAATAAACTTAATTTCCTTTCCAGGATGCTTTTCCATGGCATCATGGACCAATCCCATCATGATAGCATATTGGATAGATAAGCCACTGGATGCTACTAAGGGCTTACTATCTGTGCCTGTAATATTAGCGATGTTTTCCAAAACCGAATCCTTGATTTTTAGATCTCGGGAAGGGGATGCAAGTGAACTTGACTTACCGGCTAAATATTCCAAAGCGGTATAGCAATTGGCGGGAGTCATGGCGATTGTCTCCCTTCTTCGCACATGTTGTATTTCAGAAATGTAGGAAGCATTTTTTGCTCCAATAACCTGAATTACACTTCCCAAATCCCCATGAATGCTGACAGCAAAATCAATGGAAAATGAAAGTTCCGGCTGATCAAATGAGTTTGCTGAGGAAATAAAAATCCTGGTGCCTTCAAAATCTGGAAGAGACTCATTAGAGCTTGCCTTTAGGAGTTCAAACTCATATCCATAAACTTCCCGAATGAGTTCAGCTCCGAAGAAATCTGAAATATCTTCTGAGTAAACGATTTGAGTTTTTTTATGAAGAAAAAGGTTTTTTCTCAGCACAGCTAAAATGGGAGCTGTTTTAGAAGAAAAGCTGATTACCTGATCAAAAGGTAAGTTATTCAATTCAGCAATTGCCCATTCCAAGACACTGGATAGGGGATGCCCCAAGCGAATATAATCGTAAGCCGTTGGCAATTGCTTGAGACCTTCCGAATTGATTTTTCCAGATTCAACAAGGTTTTTGAAATGCTCTAAAAATTGAGTTTTTGCGAGACTTTCCTCATAAATATCCAACCGATGTGTGGTTAAGTTAAGCCAATCGGCAGGCATATTTTTTAAAATTGCTTGTAAGTTTTGTTGGATTTGGGCTCTATTCATTGGGTATTTTCAATTGGGCTGCAATATAGCCTTAAATGATATTTTTAATCTCCAGAAATATCCTGTTTCAGATTTCGAGCATATAACAAGTAGGAATACTAGGAGTTCCGGAATTAGGATATTTTCAAGATAAGAGAAGATAAGCCTTCGGCGAGATAGATTAGAAATACAGTAGAAATAAATAGAAATATGCCTTCGGCGAAATACTATCCGACAGATATGCTTCGCAAGATAGACTCTCCTTAGTCGAGCCAGATATGCCTTCGGCGAAATAAACCTTAAATTGCATTTGTGTCAAAAGCTCCAAAGGAGCGTAATTTCTTAGCCCCGCCTGGAAGTCGGGGTATAAATGTTAACGAGAATCACCCCAGCGCTGGCTCGGGATCTCCATTTGGAAACGATAACTCAATGCCAGCAAGATGTCCGAGAATTACAAATTAAGTCGAGATAAACCTCAGGACTCCATAAATTTCTGATTCTCCACAAATGCCACCAATTGAGCTGAATTTTTCAATCCTAACTTTTGAATCAAATTCCTCCTATGGGTATTGACTGTCAAATCACTCAAAAAAAGCTTCTCGGCAATTTCCGCTGATGTCAAACCCTCCGCTATTAAATATGCAATCTCTTTCTCCCGCTTACTGAGAATATTTAGTTTAGAATAAGTTTCTAATCCCTGGGTATTTTCCCCTGTAGACTCAGGAAAAGTAGGGATCCCCTCGATAGCATTATTCAAAGCCTGAATCAATGCCTTTTTACTGATCGATTTCGGCAAATACCCTATAGCTCCTTCCATTCTGCATTTATCCACGATGTTGGGATTATTTTCCATAGTAAGCAGGATAATTTTACTGGAAACAGATACTTTTTTCAATTCCCTGATAGAAGCTATACCGTCAGAATCAGGTAAAAAATAATCCAATAAAATAATGTCAGGCTGGATTCTTTTAACCTCCTCCAAACCCTTTTTAAAAGACTGTGCATGCGAAAGTTCTTGAATAAACGACTCTGTACCAATCAAAGAATAAACTCCTTGCGCAAATAGCAAGTGATCGTCTATATGCACAATTTTAATTTCACTGAAGTTAAGCATGTAGCGGTATAATTATGATATGGCTGGTTCCGCTTGCGCTGGATTCCAATTCCATTTTCCCCTTAAGATAAGCAACTCTTTCTTGAATATTTTTTAGGCCAATTCCCTTTAAACCAAGATCAGGATCAATTCCTTTTCCATCATCTTCTGCAATGACTTCTAGCTCACCCTCCCTTTCCGAAATACTGATCAGCGCTTTTTTAGCTTCCGAATGCTTAACCATATTTTGAAGTAGCTCATTGATAATTCGATAGAGAATCAATTCCGTGGATTTCCCCAAATCTGTACTTACTTGATAATAGAAATGGATTTTCAGTGGGTATTTTTTCTCCAAGAGCTCAATCTGCACTTTCAATACATTTTCCAAACCATTCTCTTCCAGATAGTGAGGAGTTAGATTGTGGCTAAGCGAGCGGGCTTCCTGTATGCTTTGCTCTATCATTTGCCTCAATTCATTTAAGGATTGCTTAGAATAATTTTCTTCTATTGTCTCAGTCTTGATATAAAGGCTTGCCAGCATGCCGCCTATGCTATCATGAAGATCCCTGCCCAATCGCTTACGCTCATCTTCCTGAACTTGTATCAAATGTTCAGCAGCCTGCTTTTCCCTTTCCAAAATCTCAATGGAGAGCTTTTCTTTTTCCTTTTTGAAAAGTGAGGCTCTTCTTGCAAAAGCTGCGGTAATTACTCCCGTTTCACCCATCAACGCAAAAGCACTTCCGTAATCCACCAAATAATGAGGCAAACCCATAGGTAATATTTTTTGATTGAGTTGCAGCACAATCCCAAACAGAGCCAAAATAGCTATTCCGAGCAGGTAATATCCAGCAAGAGGCACCTTGGCTTTCCATTGAAGAAAAGGATATAATAGAATCAAAATGCTGGTAAGTAAGGAAACAAACAGCGTGATCTGGAGAAAAAGTGATTTGCTCGAAATACCATCCATTATTCCCAAAGGTAAAAGCAAGGCCAAAGCCATCAAAGCTTGGAAAATTGCAGTAGCCCAAATCCACTTGGCTGTTTTTTTTCCAGTAACAGCGGGAGGGAAGAAGTTGACCACCAAAAGCAAAATCAGCACATTGGTCATCAAATTGAAAAAAGGTCTGGCAATTCCAGTCCAGGTAGTCTGAGTAGGCCAGAGAAATTGAAATGTCAAGCCCCAGTGGGTGGCCAACCAAAGAGAAATTGCTAAAACATAGGCCGCATATATTGCTCCACTCCAAGACTTCAATTCTGCAGCAAAGAAAACTGCGAAAATGAAAATGATACACATCCAGCCCAGAATACCCCCTATGATCAAAGTATCATTGGTCTTTTTTTGATAGAAAGTCTGGAAATCCAGAATCTCAGGCTCTATGTGAAATGTTTCCCCAGATTTATCCATCTGCAAAAGGACTTGAAGCTTGCTATTCGCAGGAATAGTAAATGGGATAATTAAATCCCTGTCAAGGAATGGTCTTTTTTCGAAAGGATATAAGTCCCCCAGATCCATTGATGAGGAATTAGCTCCATTTTCAAAAACCTGGATACGGTTGATATGAGGATTGTTGGAAACAAATAATAATGACTGTAAACTATCCGCATCATTTACTATAGTAAATCCCAGCCACCACTGACTTTTGGTTATACCCTGATTAAACAAACTTTTATTCTGCTTTAAAGTGTCAAACCTTTGCCAAGCCTCTGAAGGAGTGTAATTCTGATCTGGAAAGATTCCAAAGTTCAATTGGTCCTCCTTTTCATTGCAGGAAAGCAAATTGATCAATAGAATAGAGCCAAGGATGTAACGGAAGTTCCACCGGCAGTACCAGATGAATACAAAGAAGCTATTCTTTAAACACTTACCCATTTAGAGGATAAACTAGAGTGAATGTGTAGGGTGATGGTTGAATCCGGAAGCAAGATAAAGATTGAACTGAATTCAAAACAATCCTCTATAAAAATACCAATTTTTAGGTATAGGAAGGCTTCATATTTAGGCTGAAACTTGTGAAATAAATAGAAAGACCGAGGAGGAGTATTTCCAAATTGATCAGGTAAATATGAAATGCCCATGAGGAAAAATCTCATAAAGGGGAATGATTATCCGGGGCATTCCATCTGGCCTTTTAAAAACAAAATATTTACAGATGAAACACGTGCAGAGCGTATTTAGAATAATACTCATATTGATGGTTTTCTGTATGATGCCTAGCTGTGATTTGATTGAGGGTTTGAAAGGTGATAGCCTTGACTCATATTATATCTCCAGCATAGGTTCTTTAAGTACTCCAGAATTATCAGGCACCTTAAAAAATGCTGATAAAACTGATTCTAATTTGAGAATTTATGGATTCAATGCCAGTGAATCGAAAGTGAATTTAATATTGGGAAACAATATCATGGTGAATCTCACCTTTTCCATTCCTGCTAAAAAAGGGACCTTTACCATAGTTCCAGATACTTTTAGCAATGATGAAGTAGATATTTATGCAGATGGTTTTTCTTTAAAGTTTAAATCAGGCACAGCTACTGTGAGTGAGTTTTCCAAAGACATAAAAGATGAAACCAGAGGAAAAATTTCCTTTAGACTTCAAGGAAATGGAGAATTTGGTGGATCTGACCCTAGATTTCCGCCTACTCCAATCAGTTTTGATTTTAGAGTAAGTTTTGATAATAGAGATGATCCTCCTTATGTCCCACCAGTTTCCAGTGATGACTCTGGAGGATCAGGAGGAGGTTCTGGAGGCTCCGGTGGTGGCTCAGGAGGCTCAGGAGGATCTGGTGGTTCTTCAGTGTCTTATTGTACGACTACCTACCAAGGGCCAACAGGAGCGCCTCAGCGAGATGGATTTTGTCAGGCAGCATGGGTTTACTTATGTAAAAATGGATTAAGTCCTGATTCTAGGGAAGTGAAAGAGTATTGCCGATTGTATGCTCAAATGAATCAGATAACTACACCTATGCAAAACTGTCCTTACTGCAGATAGATATCAATCGGAGGGGATTTTACATATTAGTTTAGGGGTGATTTTTGGAACTTTTTGATTGATATATTTTTCGAATGACCTTTCGATTTGGCTTGTGTGATCCACAGGCCATTTTTTTTTTTTATAAAACTTAAATTATCCAAGAAGCAAATCCCCCTTTGTACCTTTATTTTTTGTAAGAAAACACAGACCCTGAAGGGGTCGAAGTTTATAATAGCTACGCCTGAGGCGCACAGGCCCGAGTGCAACTCGGGGTATAAATGGAAACGAGATTCACCCCAGCGCTGGCCCGTGATCTACATTTGGAAACGATATCTCAATGCCAGTAAGACAGGGAAGGGGCTTGTTTTTATCGGATTGAAAATCCTACGATAGGTGCTCGAGATTACAAATCTCGAGCAGCCGAAACCCAATAACCTTCTGATAATCAATGTTAAAATATCAATTACCGAATATTTTTTTGTATATTCTTTTTGATAAATCACTAAAAACCCAAAATAAACGCACATGGATAAGCTAGAAAAACTGGATATGATGGATAAAATTCTTCGGGAATTTGAAGATTTAAGAAACTCCCAAACTTCCGTTTTAAAGAAAATATCCAAGATAGAAGCCGACAATATCAATTTGGGAGTAAAGCTGCTGGAAGAAAAACTAACCGATATTTTCTTTGCGGTAGATACTAACTTAAACCTTGTCTCAGAGCTCGAAGAGCAATTCCAAGAATACCGGGATAAGTTCTACAAAGACAATAATATTGCTGCAATGCAGGCGGAGAGGGAATGATTTAAAACCCCCAACCACAAATTGGGGGTTTAAGCATTTTAAAATTACTTTTTATTCCATTTCATAATAAATCCACCACTTTTATCCTCACTTGGTTTAGTATACCGACTTCTTCGTAGATCTTCATGAAACTTTTCTCCTGGACTCTTTCCGCCTTCGTCAATTTCCAAATGGCTGATCGATGCCAAAGCTAATTTTGGATCAAATGGAATGATCAAAGCAAATTTAGACTGAACTATCAATGAGAACGGGCCTGAACTCAAGCCAAGGCTCAAGCTAGCCCCTTTAAATTTTCCTGTCTCTCCAAATTGTAAAATCATATAGGGCACTATGCCTGTTAGATCTAATTGGGAAGTCTGATGATTGTGAGTAAAAGAAAATAAGAGAGATGAGTTGTCAGAACTCAAATAATTCCCCACCTGAATGGTACTGGCTGAGGTCATAATTTCAAGAGCTGAAACTTCCTTTTTCTGACCTTGATGAAAATGGATAAAAAGTGCCTGGGTAATTTTGTAATCGGACATGATAACGTGTTTTTAAAGGTTGAACATTCGTTACCATCAAGAAAAGGAGAGGAGTGCAGGTAAACATTTTTGGTCTGCAATGACCCTCATCGATTGACCACCGTGGTGTTTGACTCGGTTGGTATCAGACATGCTGATTCTTGATGATGCATACAAGAAAATAATATTTGACATCAAACAAAAACAGTCTGATTATTTCGACATTAAGTGTCATTTAAAAGATTATAAAACTGCTGAAAAAGATTAAAAAGAATCCTACAGTTTGATCTCCACCTGTTCTTTATTTCTGATGGTATTCATTAAAAACTCTCGGATCTCAGTTTCACTGATTCGGTAGGCATTCAGGATTTTAGCAACTTTTCGGATATCATCTTCCATTGACTTTTGCAAATGGGCAATTTTGAGAGAAAATTTATTAAACTATAATTCCCTTTTTAAGAATAAATATTCGATTTTTAAATGTTTTAGAATTTATAAATTTTTAAATGAAGCTCGAAGTTGTTTTAAGAGATATCAATAGGCTAAGAAGAGCAGGGACTAGATACGGAAAGGCTCCTCATAAGCCTATTTTGTTTTTGACTTTCCTCGACCTTTTTGATTCAGGAATTGTCACTGAAAATAAGATTTATGTCAATTCAGATCTTGTAGGAATATTCCATGAAAATTGGTCTTTATTGGTCTATACAGGCCATCAGGAAGATTTTACTCAACCATTTTATTATCTCCAAAACGACAAAATTGATAAGAAAAACTTCTGGTTTCTATTGGCTAAACCGGGCTATTCTATTCAATCACACATTAAAAACATCTACACACTTTCTGAAGTCTTGAATTTTGCCCATTTCTCAGATGATTTATTTTTACTTCTAACTGATTATGAAAACAGACAAATAATACGAAATCATATTTTAGAAACCTTTTTCCCTGGATTAAGACACGGGTTTTTAAAAGAGAAAAAATCAGATTCTACTTATTTAAAAAGTATAGATTCATATGTCCTTAATGAAATTCCGGCGGTAAAGAGATTGAAGGTTGCAGAGGAAGAAATGGTTTATGTCAGAAATGGGACTTTTAAGAAGTGGGTTCCAAAAATATATCAGAATACCTGTGCGATTTCTAAAATGAAGCTGGTGTCCACCTATGGCTATAACTTAATTGATGCTTGTCACATACGACCATTTGCCGATAATCAAGATGATCGTGTGACCAATGGTATTGCACTTTGCCCCAATCTTCACCGGGCCTTTGATCGGGGATTGATATCTATTGATTCAAATTATAAAGTATTGGTTTCGGATCAAATAATTGAAGATAAATCCCATCCCTATGGACTGGAAAGCCTTAAAGGAACTCAAATTTTACTTCCTTCTGAAAAACACCTTCGGCCTGATCAAGATAACTTGGAGTAGCATAGGAAATATAGGTTTTCAAAATAATTAGAAGAGAATCTTAACTAATTGAAGGAATACCAATTGATCTAAAATACTCAAATGTATTGTCGTAGAATTGAGGATTTCTAGTATGGTCACTTTCATTTCCCTCTGGAATTAAAATAACCATTCCTTTTCTGGCTCTAGTTAATAGAACCCTATAGGCATTTATTAAATACCTTTGTCTTTCTTCTTTATTGATTTTTTGCCAATTATTCCCTTTAAAGGAAAAAGACCTCCAACCAGAATTGGAATATCTTAAATCTCCATCCCAAGTAACACATGCCCAATCAAGTTCTAAACCTTGTACTTGAAACTCTGTCGCAACATCTTCTAGAAAGTATGATGATCGAATATCATCTTTACCGTTTAGAAACCAATGAACCGGGTTGATTGGAGATTTAACATCAATTGCCAAAGGTTTTAACCTATAAGCCTGAGAAGAGACTACGATCCCATATCTTTCTGAGCCTCTTGCTTTTTCCTTTAACCATTTTTTTGCTTTATTGATTGACCTTGTAATTACTATTGGATACTGGTCTTGAAAACTTTGTAAAGTTTGTTTCGATTCTTTCTTATTTAGATCCAATAATTGTTTAACAAATAAGGAAAGCTTTTCGGCCCTTATGGAGCGCATAGAAACACCCAAATGTAAATCTGGGTTAAATACGACTTTGCATTCATTTTTTAAATCAAGAATAGAGTCCATTGCATCATATTCTGAATCAAAAAGGTAAGGGGAAATATGTGTTTCCCAATCCTTAAATTTGGTTCTTATCGCTTTAATCCATTCTGAAATTCCTGCTTCTCCTGTATTTATCTCTTGCCCTCCGCCTACTAAACAGACGATAACAGCCCAGTCTTTATGCCTATCTAAGCAAGAGATTAAAAACTCTGGCTCTGAAGAATCAAACCCGATAATTCCTTTTTTTCTAGCCATAAAACTGACTGTTTGTTCTTTATTCCATGCCCTTTGTGCTTCATCAAATATTGCTACATGATCATAAGGAGGTATTTCAATGTTGCTTAAGTAAGCATCTCGATAATGGTGGATATTTTGAATAAATAGTTTAACATTTCTTCTGATGTCTTGCATTCGGGGCTTCTTTCCAAGTACCTTTTCTGATTTATATTTGTCTCTCGAAAGTGCTTCTTGAAGAACCATAACTAAAGGCCCATTTCCAGATAAATAAACGCTGGAATCACCAAGCTCTTTATCTAAATGATCTGTTGCTACTTTTAATCCGACAAGAGTTTTTCCTGCACCGGGAACACCGGTTACAAAACAAATGACTTTTTTCCCAAGAGTTTTAGCATTTCTTATTTGATCTGAAATGTATGTAGTAGTCTGATTGAGATTTTTAGCATCAGAATCACTTTTTGTTATTTCTTCAACAGTATGATTTTTATACAAACTAACTGCTGCTTCAATTATTGTTGGAATTGGCTGATAACTGCCTTTTGCAAACGAATTATCAATTGACTTCTCATTATCCCCAAATAATTCCAAAGCCTTTTCGATTGTAATTTTAAGGTCCTTTGAATTTGTTCTTACTGGTTTAAATAGGAAATCATTATGGGAGGTGGTATTAAACTCTATGAATGAATTTGAGGCATAGGTTGCAATAAGGATTGGAATTAAGATGGAATCATGACTAGGCTGGTGGAAACTTTTTAAATCTAGTGCGTAATCCCAGACTTGTTCAATATTGTGATTTAGGTAATTATATTCACCAACTTTGAATTCAAGGACGAAAACAATGTTTTGTATGAGAAGCAGGCAATCAATTCTTTTTCCCATTCTGGGAACAGAAAATTCAAAAAATAGGTAGCCCTCTTTTCCTTGTAGAGCTTCTTTCAGGATTTTAATCTGATTTTCCCAAGCAAAAACTTCATTCTGGTTATTTCCAAATTGATTTGTTAGGGCAATTTCTCCAATAATTGATTCTTCACTTTTTTCTAAAAAAAGCTTGATAGAATCACTGTAATAAAAATTTAGCATTCATTAAAAGTTGAATTCAAAAATTAAAGTAATTTTTTTTCTAAGCCAACTCCCTTAAATCCACCGGCACAACTCTACTTACTCCCGCCTCAATCATGGTAATCCCATAGATGATATCTGTGCTGGCCATGGTGCGCTTGTTGTGGGTAACGATGATAAACTGGGACTCTCCGCTGAACTGCTGGATAATCTGGTTGAACTTGTCAATATTGGCATCGTCCAAAGGTGCATCCACCTCATCAAAAATACAGAATGGGGCTGGCTTGAGCAGATAGATAGAGAAGAGTAGGGAAGTGGCTGTCAAAGTCTTTTCTCCCCCAGAAAGCTGATTGATAGTCAATGGTCTCTTACCCTTTGGCTTGGCCATAATCTCTATGCTGGACTCCAGAGGATTGTCCGGATCGGTCAGCTTTAAGTCGCAATCATCCTGCTCTGTAAAGAGGGAACGGAAGACCTTGATAAAGTTCTCCTTGATCTTATCAAATGCCTCCAAAAAGGTCTCCTTGGCCACATCATCGATTTCTTGAATGGTGGTCAATAAGGATTCCTTAGCCTTCACCAAGTCATCTTTTTGCGTAATGATAAAGTCATGACGCTCCTTGATCTCATCGTAGGCCTCCATGGCCATTGGGTTGATAGGGCCGATTTTCTCCAACTTCTCTTTATGCTTCTGAACCAAGCTTCTCAAGTCTTCTTCGGAGAAGTCTGCAAATTCTTCATCCAACTCTGGATTTTCCTCCATCAGCTGATCCAGATCCAACTCGAATTCCACACTCAGACGCTCTTTCATGGAGGTCATTTTCAGCTTGATCTCATTGATGCTATTCTGTAATTCATGCAACAATTGATCATGACTTTCCTTGGCTTTCTGTAGACTGCGGATTTTCTGATCTGTTTCATCAATCAAGCCCCGACTACCGTAATAATCCTTTTCCGCTTCAGTAACCCCAGCTTCTATTCCTTCTTTTTCTGAATACAATTCAATCAATTCATCATCCTTGATCTCATTGTTTTCCAATAGACCTTTGATTTCTGAATCCAAAGAGGCCAATTCAGCTTGGGACTTTTCTATACGCTCCTTGGAACTCTCATAAGCATTTTGCTTGAACTCAATCTCCTGCTCCAGGCTATTCACTCGGTTTAGCTGCTGATGATAGAGGATATTTTCCTGGTTGAAAGCCTGAGATTTTTCGGAAAGCAAAGAAGATTCTTTCTCCAAGTCCTCCGTCAGCATTTCCAGATCCTGAGCCGCAGATTCATATTCACCTCTCTGCTCTAATAAATCCGGTTGGATAGTGGATAGACTTTCCTCCAGTTCAGCAATTCTATCTAGGATATCCTCTCGCTTGTTGGCATTGGAAGAAAGTAATTCTGCCAGTTGTTCTTTTTTGGTTCGAACCGAGACATAAGACTGATTGATCTCATTGATCGCTGCCTGCTTTTCCTCCAATTGCTTTTTGTAGGAAATCTCCTTCAGCTTCATCAAGTCAGAAAGCTTTTGATCCAGATTGGATCGGGTAGCAGAAACTTTCTTATTGAGTTCTTTGATCTCCTTGTCTAGCTTTTCCAGGTTCTTGGCTCTACCGATTCTTTTTCCTTCGAAAAGGCCTACAGAACCACCGGAAAGGGAGAATTTACGTTTGGTGTATTTGCCGCTTTCGGAGATAAACACAGCCTCGGTGTCCTGAGGAAAATCCTTGTAATCTCCCTGCACGATGTAGACATTGTCCAGAATGAAGTTGATCAAACGACTGTATTTGACATCAAATTCTATGATTTCGGTGGCAGCGATGGCATTCGTGAACAACTTGCTTTGGCTGGATTTGAAGCGCTCAAAATGCTCCAAAACAAAGAAATTGGCTTTTCCACGGGAAGCATCAGAAAGCAATTGGATCGCTGCAATTGCCTGTGCTTCGGTGTCCACCACATAGTAGTTCATGTATCCCTCCAGGTAATTCTCTATGGTAACCCGGTATTTTTCATCCGTAGTCAAGAGATCGGAGAGGAGGGGTATATCTTTTCCCCAAGAACTGTTCTTTTTAAGAAATTTGATAGCCTCTGGAAAACCTTCCAGATTCTCTACCAAGGATTTGGTGAGGTTATATTCGTTTTGCTTGGAGTCTAATTTTCTGGATGAGGTGGTCAATTCCTCGCGGATCATCTCAATGACCCGATTGGATTCCTCGATCTTCTGGTCCAGGTCTTCCTGCTTGTTTTTCAAGCTGGTGAATTCCGCTGTTGCCTGATCCAGCTCTTCTTTCAAGTCTACTATTTTGGCTTCAAAATCCACCAAAGAAGCTTCCTGGTGGGAATCATCTGAGGAAGTTCTCTCAAGTTCCTGCTTTAAAGTAGATAATTGAATTTGCTTGATTTCTAGGTCTTTGCTGAGTTGGTAAACTCTTTCCTTCAATCCTTCAAATGCCTGTTGCTGAGATTTCTGTTGCAATTGTTTTTCAGCCTGAATCTCCTTTTGGGATTCGTAGGCAGCTCTGAGTTCAGAGACAACAGCTTCTTTTTCGGCCAGCATTTTTCCCGCAGATTCCATTTCCTGTTGAAGGGATCGGATGGAGAAGCCTGCTCTATCATTGGATTTTCTATCAGCATCTATTTGCTCCCGTAATTTTTGGGATCTGTCTTCCAAAAAGCGGAGACGCTCATTTTTGATTTTCTTTTCAGACTCAAAAGAGCGGATCTTATTGACATGCTCATTGAGTGTCTTTTGACGAGAAGCCAAGAGTTTTTCCTTAGAAATCAAATCTGCTTTCAACTGGCTTAACATAGCCTCTTGGTCTGCGATTTGAGTTTGGAAGGAAAGTTTGCGGTCAGATTCCGCCTGGATTTTTTGATTCGTTTCAATCAAAGACTTAGAGTACTTCTCTATACTCTTTTTAGCCAGATTGATGGAAGCTGACTTGTATTCAGCTTTGATTTCAAAGTATTTAGCTGCCTGTTTTGCCTGCTTTTCTAAGGATTTGAGGTTTTTCTCAATCTCATAAAGCAAATCTTCCACCCGCGCTAAGTCAGCATCTGTGTCTTCTAGTTTGCGAAGGGTTTCTTTTTTTCGGGTTTTGAACTTGGAGATTCCTGCAGCTTCTTCGAAGAGTTCCCTACGGGAATTGTTCTTATCATTGAGCAACTCATCAATCATTTTTAGCTCGATGATGGCATAGGAATTCGAGTTGATTCCCGTGTCCATGAAGAGATTCGTAATGTCCTTCAATCGACAGGTCACCCCATTGATCTGATATTCACTTTCCCCCGAGCGATAATAGCGACGGGTAATTGTGACATGGGTATACTCAGTAGGGAGGAGGTTTTTGGTGTTTTCAAAAGTTAGGGAAACTTCGGCCAAGTTGGAAGGCTTACGGTTTTTGGTCCCATTGAAAATCACATTTTCCATTTTATCCGAGCGGAGCATTCGGGTTTTTTGTTCACCTAATACCCAGCGAATGGCATCGACTACATTAGATTTTCCACAACCATTAGGCCCTACGACACCGGTAATACCTTTGTCAAAATTGATGACCATTCGGTCGCCAAAACTCTTAAAGCCCTTGATCTCCAGTTTACTAAGTAGCATGTGATTTTATCCTCTTTCTAAAAGCAAGTAAAATAGTATCATTTGAAGGAATTGGCAAAAATTAAAAGACTTTAGAGGAAATAAATGGTGTAAGAAATATAGTTGAAATAGATAGAAATGTGCCTAAGGGGAGATAGAATAGAAATACAGTGGAAATAAATAGAAATACGCCTACGGCGAAATATTTTAAATAATACTCTTCAAGATTAAAAAAGATATGCCTTCGGCGAGATACGGATCAATTCTCCTTTTGAACCTTTATTTTTTGTTAGATAACTCAGACCCTGAAGGGGTCGAAATTTATAATAGCCCCGAGTGGAACTCGGGGTATAAATGATAACGAGAATCACCCCAGCGCTGGCCCGAGATCTACGTTTGGAAACCATATCTCAATGCCAGCAAGATGTCCGAGAAATACAATTGAAATAAATAGAAATACGCCTTCGGCAAGAAAAGGAGTAATTGAGTAATTGAGTAATCCAAGCCCAAAGCTTTTGGATATTATCGATGGATTTATTAGTTCAAATGTTCATGGTTCAATGTTCATTTTACTCCGTTTTGACCCATAAACCAGAAGCCTGAAGGGCTTAAACTCATGAATAACCCCGCCTGAGGCGGACAGGCCCGAGTGGAACTCGGGGTATAAATAATGACGAAATTCACCCCAGCACTGGCCCGAGATCATGCTGAGAAGCAGCAACGGAAAGCCTAACAAAATCCCAGAGGGATTAAAGCTCGGTAACAAATTGGAATCGAATTCATCACCATGCCGTAGGTATGGAAGGCCTATAATAAATTTTATCATTCCAATCTAAATTTTAGACCTACTCTCAACAATCCACCCAAATTCTATTATCTTCAAGCTATGGACTTGGGAAATATCCTTTACATTTTGGCCGTTTTGGCTTATTTCATTTACACTGCTACTCGGAAAAAGAAATCTGAGGAAGGTGTAGACCCTTCTGATACTCCAACCAATCAACCCGAGCAAGGAACTAGTTTCGAGGACCTACTCCGTGAAATCCGGGATCAACAGAAAAAACCAAGAACGCAGGAAGCTCCCAAACCCATCAAAAAAGAACCTGCCCCTGTTCAAATGCCGGAGACAGTAGAGGAGTTGCCATGGAAGACCAAATACAAGTCCTTGGAGGAGCAGGATGATGAAATTCAGTATTACGAAGGAGCATTCAATAAAACCAAATCGGATCTTAGCAAGACTTCGAAAGGGGTTCCAGAAATCCCATCAGTGGTAGAAAGAGAAGAATCCAGAAAGTCTATTAGGTCCAACCCTTATGCTAGGCTTCTGAAAAACTCCTCTTCCATGAAAGATGCCATCGTCCTAAAGGAGATTCTTGATAGAAAGCACTTTTAATCTTTTCTTAAACATTTTTAATCCACAATTGCTTTTTATCTCGTTAGTAAAAATGTAACGACATAGAAAGGAAATGAAAAAAATTGAAACAAAATCAGGAAACCTGAGCTCCTCAAGAAGAGAGTTCTTAGAGAAATCAGGATCAATAGCTGTAATGTCCATTTTCGGACTTGGATTTTTCACTGCATGCTCGAGTTCTGAGGACATGGACCCTCAACAACCCCCTCAAAACCCACCTACATCAGGAGGAGGATCAAATGGTATCACCATTTCTGGTAATACTGTTAGAATTGACCTGGATGTTCAGACTGGATTGAAAACAGCAGGCGGCTGGTTGTTGGTAGTTGATGCTCAAACTTTAATCGTTAATGTTGGTGGATCTTACAGCGCGATGACTTCAGTTTGTACGCACTCAGGTTGTGATAGAAACTGGACATTTGGAAGCAATAAATTCACTTGTACCTGTCATGGTTCTGAGTTTGATACCAACGGAAATGTCTTAAAAGGACCTGCCAATCAGGCTTTGAGATCATTTTCAACAAGTATCAACAACAATATTTTAACCATTACTAAGTAATGAGAAATCTGATAATTGCATTTTTATTTTTTTTACCTTCTCTCGCTTTCAGTCAGAGTTTTAAAACTGAAAGTGGAGAGGCTATATTCCTTTCTAAAGCTCCATTAAATGAGTTTACAGGAGAATCTGAAAAGCTCAAAGGGCTGATTGATCTGGAGAAAAATTTGGTGGACTTTTATTTGGATTTAAATACTTTAAAAACTGGAATAGGCCTACGAGATAGGCATATGAGGGAAAACTACCTGGAAACGGATAAATTTCCCTTTGCAGAGTTTACTGGAAAAATGAAATCTATCCCTGCTCTGAATACCGGTACAACATACCCAGTGGCTGTGGTTGGTAAGTTTAAAATCCATGGGATAGAAAGAAACGTGGAAATTACCGGAAATCTCCAGAAGACCTCTAGTGGAAACCTAGAGTTGAAAGCCAAATTTGATATCCTTCTGGGAGATTATGAAATTCCACTTCCCAAATTAGTTTTTTATGAACTGGCCGAAAAGCAAGAGGTCAGTATCAATGCCACTCTCAAACCCGTAAAATGATGAAAAAACTAGCTGTATTTGCCTTTTTGATGATTTCCTTTTCTTCTTTCGCTCAACTGGAAAGGAAACTGGAAAATGAAAATCAACCGGTTGATCTAATTTTTCATGCACCTCGTCACATCAATATTTTGACTGTGGAGCCATTGGATAAAAAGTCCATGCACTTTGCGATTATGCACACCTTTGGCACATTGAACGGTGGAATTGAGAACCTTTTTGGTTTGGACAATGGAGCAAATATTCAATTTAGCTTTGAGTTTGCCTTGACCGACAAATTATCAGCAGGTATTTCCCGTAGCAGTAGAGACAAGGTCTATAATTTGTATGGGCGTTATTTGCTCCTTGAGCAAACTCAAAATGACAAAATGCCTTTCAGTTTAAGTTTGGCTGGTGGAGCAGGTGTAAATACTTCCCGTTATGATTTCCTTCCTGAGCCTGCACCGAATTTCTCTGAGCGTAGCAGTTATTTTGGACAGGTAATGTTGGCTAGAAAGTTTTCAGAGAAAATCTCTCTACAGCTAACTCCTATGATGGCATATTTTGTTGATCCAAGATCAGTTTACCAGATTGAAGGTGATCAAAATTTTTACCTCGCCCTTGGCTTGAGCGGAAAATTCAAGGTAACAGACAGATCTTCTTTGACTCTGCAGTACATCCCAAATCTTAATTCAGATTTAAGAAGTAATGTTGGTATAGGCTGGGATGTGGAAGCAGGCGGACACGTGTTCCAAATGTATTTCGTGACCTCTCAGGCTTTAAATGAGCAATATTTATTGGCAGGTGGCAATGGCGTACCGGGAGAGGAGTTTAGATTAGGATTTAATGTGAACCGGATTTTTGCGATCGGCCAAAAGAAAAGAAAGTATTAATCCTTTCTTGTATAGGTTCTGGTTTCAATAAGTCCCTCGGTTTTGCTTGATTCCAAGGAATAATTGATAGGTATGGCATTTTCAAAATTACTCACATCCACCTCCTCTTTAGGATAGGCATGTTGGTAATATTGATAGAGAAAAAGTCTGATTTTTTCTGGCTTTAAAGCGATGATAGAGTCAGCTTTTTCAATCGGAATCAACTTTTCCATTTCTTCAGAATCTCCTTCCAAAAGTATTTTTTTACTGAAATCCAGAAAGTTATTTATCAGGATAGGTGATTCTGCTGTTTCCTCTACTTCTGAATCCAGTTGATTTAGAAGACTTTGATATTGCTTGATTTGATGCTGATAGTAAAAGGAATAAATGGCAGGGAAAAGCAATAAAATCGCTATTCCAATCAGGCGGAAATTTTTATACTGAATCCACAAACAAATACCCAAAGCCAATTGGAAAAATGCCATTTTCCAATCCGAAGTAATTGCGGAATAAGTCAAGCCTAATAGGAGTAAATTAGCGAGCAATTGCTTCCATTTGAAGGAATTGATCCAAGTATCCCACCCTTTTGCGATAAAAAAGGAAAGAAAGGGTATTAGAATAATCAGATGTCTAGGATTGAGGTAAATAGGGTTATAAAATTCCAGCGTAGAGCTCATAAACCAAAATCCAAGAATCAGGCAAATGAAAGCAAGGGTGAACTCAGGATGAGACCTTTCTTTCCATAATTTCCAAAATCCAGGAATAGCAAGAACTATCCAAGGCCAATAAGCCCGTTCAATGAATGTTAGAAAAGGAGAATATGTGATCCTTTTGATTATGCTGGAAATTCCCTTGTCGGCATAGGTGAATTCGGATACATAATGTCCTGCATTGATAGAGGTAACTCTGTAGAAAGGATCTCCAAATTTAGCCCAGAAATACCCCAGATAGAGCAGGGCTGCTGTAATCCCACATGCTACCAAGGTAATATAAAATGACTTCTGGACAGGCTTTGAATTAAAGTCAAAAAGAAATAAAAGGATAGGAAAAGGAGCCAGAAAAACGATGGTTTCTTTCGTGATGAAGCCCATGAACAAAGCGAAAACCATGGTAATACCAGAGATAAAGGGTTTTTCGAAGCGCAAGCTTGCAGCTGCTACAAATAAAGTGCACCAAAGAACCAAAAGGCTGTCCGGGTAGATTTTTGTTAGAAAATGCAAGAAATAGACATGCGTTAAAAACCAGAGTGTGAGGATGAGTCTTTCATTTTTTGAGGAAAAAAATTGCAGGAGCAAATAATAGGTAGCCCAGTAGCTTAAGAAAGATACCAAAGAGATCCAATGTATATCCCAGTCAAATAAAAGGCTGAAAAAACCGGCAGGTACAAAAGCTCCCCAGCGACTGGAAAAGTGATAGGAGCCCACTTCCATGGTTCCATTCCAAAACTCTTTTCCTGCAAGGATATAATAGACATCATCACTGAATGTGATTCCATCGTAGCCAAAGAGCCAGAATAGAAAAAGCATAAGACTTCCAATAGAACTGATTTGCCATTTGGAAGGATATACATTGGCTAAAAAAGATTTCATGATAGAATCAAAATTAGGAAAAATATGTACTTGAAAGGTAGACTATTATTTTTTGATTTTGGATTAAGAGAAAGATTTAGAGGAAATACAATTGAAATAAATGGAAATACGCCTGCGGTAAGAAAAGGAGTAATTGTGTAATTGGTTAATTGAGTAATTGAAGCCCAAAGCTTTTGGATATTATTGATCGGTTTTATTAGTTCAAATGTTCAAGGTTCAAGGTTCAAATAGCCCTTAGTCAAATTTTAGGGTTAGTACCATTTTGATTTCAACTATCAGGAGGTTGAGATTTGACTAATGAAATCCTACTTTCAAAAGCTCCAAAGGAGCGTGATTTTTTAGCCCCGCCACGGCGGACAGGCAGGGGTTTTAACCACTGGTCCAAGAGTCTTAGACCCTGAAGGGGTCGAAATTTATAATAGCCCCGAGTGCAACTCGGGGTTTAAAATGTAGTTTCATTTCCCCAGCGCTGGCCCGAGATCTCCATTTGGAAACGACTACATCGTGCCAGCAAGATATGATGGAAATAAAGTTGAAATAATTAGAAATACTCCTTCGGCGAAATAAATAGAAAAGGCCGATTAGATCAGAAGATATTCTTCAAGATTTTATCGAGATATGCCTGCGACGAGATATTTATCCCGTAGGGATTTAAGCTAGGTAGAATAAAGATTTAATGAACCCTCTCCGTGCCGGAGGTATGGAACTTTCTCTCTCCCCACCTTAAATACCCCTAATTCATTCTTTGACAAATTGTGTCATAAATCCAAAATTATCCAAGGAATACTCTAATTTTGATAACCTAATTTTGGAATCAATGGCTCAAGCAGGAAAAGTAGAACAGCAAAAAATCCTTCGTGTATTTAAGTTAATCAACCTCTTGCAGGGGAATATTGGGAAACCTGTGCACAGATTGGCTGAACTTCTGGAAACAGATGAGAGAACCATTTACCGCTATTTCAAATTATTGGAGGCTTTGGGTTTCGAGGTCATCAAAGAGTTTAGCAAATACAAACTCAAAGAACCAGCGGGGCAGGATGCAACTTTACATTACGGAAGTTTTTCTCCTGAAGAGAGCCAATGGCTTAAAAGCCTTATAGAGTCACAGGGGAAGAAAAACCTCTTGAAAGACTCCGTGCTTCAAAAGCTTCAGTTAAAGTCTGAGCTGAAACAGGGAACGGCAGAACTGTTTAAAGCCAATTTAGGTCGCTTGGTAGATGAAATTGGAAAAGCAATTCAAGACAGAAAGCAGATTTGGCTGAGAGAATACTATTCCTTGAGTTCTGATACAACGAGTGATAGATTAGTCGAACCAGTGGCTTTTTCCAGTAATTATGAATCTATTCATGCCCTGGAAGTGGAAAGCAAAGCCATGAAAATTTTTAAAATTGAGCGAATAGGAGAAGTGCTCATCACAAACGATTCATGGAAGTTTAGTGCTAAACATGAATTGCCTGAGGAATCCTTATTTGGGTTTACCGGTAAAAAGCAATTCAAAGTCAGACTAAAAATGAGTAAGAAGGCTTATCAACTCATGATGGAGGAGCATCCTAATGCAAGGCCTTTTATGAATATCAGAAATAGAAATCAATACTATTTTGAAGGCGAAGTTCCTCAACTCCCAGGTATTGCAAGATTTATTCTTGGGCTCCCAGGTGAGATCAAAGTAGAAGTAGGAGAGGAGTTAAAAACTTACTTACAAGATCAATTAGAAAAAGCAGTGTATTAAAAATCCCGGCCAAAATAATGGCCGGGATTTAATTTTACAGACTTGCTGAGATTCGATCGATTTTTTCTGCTAAGCTCAAAATGGCAGCAGCATATCTTTCATCCCATTCTTCTAATTTTTCTGTTCGCTCAATTGCTACTTCGTATTGAATTCCCGGAAGAATCCAAGAAGCATAGCCTGAGAAAGGATCATTGCAAACATATAGAGACTTATACCAATCCCCATAATACATACCCTGTGGATCTATCCAGCTTTTTTCCAAGCCAATTAATTCCTGATTGATACTTTTAATTTTTGATGCAGACAAATTCCCTTTATTCAACGCTGCGTTTAATTTGGTCTGATAGGCTGTAGAGCTACTTTCCAACTTATTCAGTGCAGCATTGACTAGATTAAATTCCTTGAAATCTGGAGCTATTCCCTGAACGTTTTTCACAGCTTGCGCAAAATGTCCTTTTAAATCCTGAGCATAGCGAGGGACATCGTAAGGAATTACTTCACCATTAGCCATCCTCAATGCTACCAAGCCAAATAGTTGAGCAACAGCTCCACCCATTTTGAAGGAAGGATCTACAAACTTGCTGTAGTAGTGAAAGTTATCATAGTTGCTATGATAGGCACTTATACCTCCTGCACCGCCACTTAAGCTAGGTACACCCACATGCATGTAAAATGCGATATGATCTGAACCTCCTCCTAAATTTCCAATCCCAGGTTCCTTTTTATCACCAGCCCAAACTTGAAATACCGTTTTTGCAGAATCCGGATACATCACTTCTTTAGATGCATCGATAATTAGTTTTTTGAGGGTTGGGGCAGCTGAAGCTCCAAAGTTTCTTCCTGAAACTCCTCCATCGAAATTCATATAAGTTACCGCCTTTGCTCCTAATTCATCTCTAAAGTGTTCTACCCATTCTGTAGATCCAATTACACCTTGTTCCTCTGCATCCCAATGGCCGATCATGATTGAGCGGGCAGGTCTTTCGCCGTTTTTCACCAACTCTCCCAGAGCTTCCGCCAAAGTAAGCAGCATGGCTGTTCCTGAATTAGGATCTGTGGCACCGAAGCTCCAAGCATCAAAATGGGAGCCTAGTATAATCCATTCGTCTGGATATTTGGCTCCTTCAAAAGTTCCAATCACATTATTTGCCCGGATAAAATTGATGGGCTGATCTACCATCACACGGACCTTCAGGTCAGAGCCACCTTCAATTTTATAGTCAAAAGGCAAACCACCTTGCCATTCTTTAGGAACTGCCTGACCAGTCATTCTAGAAAGGATTTCCTTTGCTGCACCATATCCAATAGGAGTGACAGGAATTTTATGCAATGCGACATCTTTAGGGTCCAGGCGATCTACTTTTACTGGTCCATCCAAAGGCAATGCGGGTTCATAAGGAGTCAATGGATCTCCTGTCCAATCCAATGTTAGCATAGAGCCTCTTTGAATGGTTGTTTCATTGTAATAGGGCCCATCAGGATACACATCGCCTTTGGTAAATCCATTGTCCTTAGGGTCAGTATAAACCACCAAACCAATAGCTCCAGCTTGTTCTGCAAACTTGGCTTTTTATCCTCTAAAATTCCCTCCATACCTAGCTATGGCAACTTTTCCAGTCAGGTCAATCCCCATTTCTTTCAGTTTCTGAAAATCTTCCCGAGTACCATAATTGACATAAACCACCTCTGCAGTCACATCACCGCTTCCAGAAAAGGCATTGAAGCCTAAATGTAGTCTTGGGTCTGAAGAAAAAGGATCTTCTTCGAGAACAGCTTCCTGTTGCGAAAGCTTCATCTGAACAGGGGATACTATCTCTAAATGAGATTCCCCCGGGTCATTAGGAAGATATACATCATAGGGGTAAAGCTTCACACTCATACCCGCATCCTCCATAATTTTAGCCATGTATTGCTGTACGAGTTCGTTTTCAGGAGTACCCGCGATATGTGGGTTTTTGGTTAATTCCTGAAGATGAACTTTGAAACGATCATAGTTGACCGATTTCAGATATGCAGCTTCAACAGATTTTTGCTTGGCTTGACTTTTTGTAAAGAAGCCATCTTGAGCCTGAAGCGAGATGCTGACGCTCAAAGCTCCAAAGAGGAGTAAGGTTGTTTTATTTAAGTTCATATTACTTGCTGGTCAATAATTCAGAAACAGAGATTACCCCGTCTGATTGTTGGTTAATAATTCTTTTTGTTCTTAAGTAACGATTGAGTTCGTACTCATCATAATTTGGGCTATTTGGATCAAAGCTGGAGATTCTCACTCTTCCTCTAGAATGAATAAACTCATTATTTCCAATCCACATTCCTACATGCACTACGCGTTCTTTCTTTTCTTCAGTAGCTTTTTCACCAAAAAATAAGAGGTCTCCCACTTCCAAATTATTCCAATTCTTATCAGTATCCACTTCTAAACCTTCGTTTACCTGCTGTGAGGCATCTCTTGGGATTACCTTTCCATTGAGGTAAAAAATGGTTTTGGTAAAGCCACTACAATCCACTCCTTTAATGGAAGTTCCTCCCCACAAATAGGGAATTCCCATCATAGACTTGGCAGTGCTAACCAAGTTGGTTGGGCTGGTTTCTCTAGACGCTATCCATTGTTCCCATGGCATTACTTCTGAAGCCTGAACCCATCCCTTTCGCCCATCTGGGAGAATAACTTCCAGCCATTCTGATTGCACTTCTTCGACTGCCAAAATATTTCCGGCTACCAAATCAGAAACCATCATTGATTGAGACGGGTCTTGCCAAACATGTCCAGATAAAGGGGTAAAAACTACCTTGGATTGTATAAACCAATTTGCTAATTCATCTTCAGTCATTAACTGGATTCCAGCCTGATCTACCCAGGATAAATAACCATCAGGAGTTTGCACCAAATACCAAGAGTCATCCTTTTTCAAAACTCGTAAAGGTGTGCCCAAAAGTGCTTGAGTAGCCAATTCTGCAGAATGCTTGGGCTGACTTCGGATGTTGGCAACAGAGATAGTAACCAATGCTCGGGTCTTATCTCCAAGTTCTGCCGAAGGTAGACGCATTACTTGATCCCTCACTTCTATTCCCTGTGATTCCAAGGATGCTAAAATTTGATTTAAGGCCTCAATCTGATCTGTTTCACCGCTAAGCGTTCCATTTTCATACTGAAGATCCCAGATTGCCACTCTCTTATCGGGCGCGACTTCTTTGCGCATTTCTTCAATTTGATTGAGAACTTGGTCTTTTTGATTGGAAGTATTGCAGGCTTGGAAGCCAATAATTAATAAAAAAGAGACTAAAATATTTACCTTCTTCATAGGGTTAGATTTGTAAAAGAAAACCACAAGCTATCCTTTGAGGAAAGGATTCACTTGTGGTTTAAAATTAAAGGTTCCTGATTAGTTTTTCTTCAATGCAGGAGATCTTTCCAAAAACTCTTGATACAATCTGATATGTCTATTGCTCAAAGGAATTCTATATCCGTTGATAAAGACATGCATGATTTGAGCTCTTGTTTCAAACGGATCTTCAGTGGATACGATTAGGTTAGCAACCTTTCCAACTTCCACAGAACCCAATTGATCAGCCAAGCCGAATATTTCAGCAGGATTGATAGTCACCGCTTTCCATGCTTCTTCCTTACCTAAACCATAAGCTGCGGCAAAAGCAGCGTGGAAAGGCAGATTTCTTACATTTTCAGAATCATTGGTTCTCAGAGCAACTTTTACTCCTGCTTTAGCCATTTTTCCTGCATTGGCATAAGCTGCATCATAGCGATCTGACTGACGGGTAGGTAGATCCTGAACAGGTCCTGTCAAAACTGGGATCCCAGCTTTGGCAATTTCATCGGCAACTCTCCATCCTTCATCAACACCAGAGAAAATTACCTTCGCTTTTTTATCAGCTACCCACTTGATGGCATTTTGAATATCTGCAGCGGCATTAACTTCAATCATTAGAGGAAGTTCACCAGCAACAACTTTTGCCAATTGGGCAATTTCAGGATAATACTCCAGAGTAGCACCCTTGGAAGTCAGTTCATGGTAGTTCTTAGCTTTTTCCCACAACTCATTTGCTTCCTTTTGAGCTTTCTCATTGTCTTTTTTGATATCCTCGTCTGATCTGCGATCAAATCTTCCCCTTCTTGCAGAACTAGGGAAGTTCATGACCACAGCCTTAAAACCAGCATACATTTGATCTGGAGTATAACCCACCAAATTGATCAAAGCGGCAGTTCCCGGAAATAAACCTCCCTGAGGAACAGACAATACCGTAGTGACTCCAGAAACTCGAGTAACAGGTACCGCTTCAGAGTTTGGATTCACTGCTGTCAAAGCTTGCATATTGGGAGTAAAATTACCTATCTCCTGATAGTCTACAGTTTCAGCCACTGAGTTGACTTCCACCAAACCCAGAGTAGTACCGCTATCGATCATCCCTGGATAGATCACCATTCCTCTGCAATCAATTATTTCTGCATCAGCAGCTTGGATTGAGCTACCAATCTGGGCGATTTTTCCATTCTCTATCAATACTGAGGTATTGGAAAGAACCCCCTTTGTGATCGTATGAACCGTTGCATTTTGCAACAAGAATTTGCCTGAACGAGGCTTTACGAATTCCCCATCAATCTGAGCCAGAGCCATAAAAGGCGTCAAGGCAATCAGGAAGGCGAAAAAGGTTTTATATATACTTTGCATAAATCTTTCTTTTCGGGGTGATTAATGATTGTGTAAGGAGAATAGTGCATTGGCAGTTTCGAACAAATGCTCAGTATCCTGCATACATCTATGGTTTTCCTCAGTCAGCATGATTGGTTCCACCATTTCTGTTGCACTAACCTGCTGTCTTTGATCATCCTTATCTTCTTTGATATCGAAGTATTTCACACCATCTACAAAGGTCATTTGTGGTACAGCGTAAGAGGATAGGGGGTGACCTTCAAAGATCACTATATCAGCCTGCTTGCCCTCTTCCAATGAACCGACCTTATCATCTATTCCCAGTTGTTTGGCTGGGTTGATAGTGATCATAGCCAAGGCCTCATCATCTGTCATGCCACCATATCTTTGAGTTTTTGCAGCCTCGTGGTACAGGTGTCTGATCAATTCAGCAGAATCGGAATTGATTGAGGTGATAGCTCCATTTTTCTGAAGAATTGCAGCATTGAAAGCAGTAGAATAATACACCTCAAATTTGTAAGCCCACCAGTCGGCAAAAACTGAAGCACCCATGGTGTATTCTGCAATTTCAGGAGCTACTTTGAAGCCTTCGTTGGTATGTTGGAATACTAATTTTTTGATCCCAAAATCCCTTGCAACGTTGATAAGCATGTAAATTTCATCCGCACGGTAAGAGTGGCAGTGGATGATAATTTTGCCATCCAAAATATCTACCAAGGTTTGAAGGCGCTCATCATACTCAGGAGCAACCATGGTATTTCCTTTTTGAGATTTTGCTGCATTGTAATCAGCCCATCTTTTTTTGTATTGCAAGGCCTCACTGAATCCGTTTCTTAGGATAGCTTCTACACCCATTCTACTTCTAGGCTGTATGCCATTACCTCTACCATGAACTCGGGTGGGGTTTTCTCCCAATGCAAAT
This sequence comes from Algoriphagus sp. UBA3586, assembly GCF_002376385.1. NCBI lineage: Bacteria > Pseudomonadati > Bacteroidota > Cytophagia > Cytophagales > Cyclobacteriaceae > Algoriphagus > Algoriphagus sp. UBA3586. The sequence continues at coordinate 112,175 of NZ_DFMT01000012.1, forward strand.
TTGATAGTTCTAGGAGCGTCCTCCATGATGATATCAGCAGGATTCGAAGAACCCCATCTATGCTTTAAAGTGGCATTTTGTCCGCCTACTACGTTGGCAGATCCGTGCATGGCGTGAGAAACTGTCACACCCCCAGCCAATGCTCTGTAGATTCCGATTTCATAAGGATTGACCACATCTTTCATTCTGACTTCCGCCACGATAGGTGCAGTAGCCTCATTGACCACATCCAATGCCACGTGAGAGTGCGCATCGATGATTCCAGGCATCACATATTTTCCACTAGCATCAATGGTTTGAACTCCACTTGGAGCACTGATATTTTGGTCTATTCTTCGGATGATACCATCCTGAACCAAAACGTCTGTATTTTCCAAAGTTCCTTTTGTCACGGTGATTACCGTGGCATTCTTAATTAGAATGCTGCCTTTGGGCGTTTGAGCAATCGCGAACTGCATACTCAGCCCTACCAAAGCAGCAAGAATATAGCTTAATTTTTTCATGGCTTACTTGTTAGCGATTAAGGTTGGATTGAGAGTAGCTGAAATCGGGAAAGATCCAAAATCTGTAATATTCATAGATCCATCCATTGAATTACCGGAAACATCTCCAGACACACTCACAGTAAGATTCATCCCTCCGGCATTCACATCAAATGAAAAGCTTAGAGTTGAGCCGCTCAATGAAATGTCTTTTAATGGAGAAGTAGCTTGACCGGAACCAGAAGGATCTTGGTAAGTGATAGTTCCAGAATAAGAGCTTCCGTCCTTACTGATGACAAATTTGCCACCTGATGATCCAGCTGGAGTTTGAGAATTGTAATCCCAAGTACCTACAATAGATATTGAGCCGTTGCCGTTGCCATTAGCTCCGTTCTTCTTTTTCTCTTTGATTTCGTAGTCAAAGATATTTCCATCAACCACTACGTGTTTGATTTGGCTCTCTTCCTGAAAAATTGGACCGGTGCTAATCACCAGATTCGCCATTTTCCCTGTTTCGATAGAACCCGCAAATCGTGATACACCCAAGATGGATGCTGGGTTTGTTGTAAGGGCAGCTAAGGCGGCTTTCTCACTTAAACCTGCTTCAATCATGGTTCTTAGAGATTTCATCAAATCATTAGTCTTAGCACCAGAAGTGGTGAAAGCAAAGGCTACCCCTGCTTTTTCCAACTTAGCCGCTTGAGCAATTGCCTTGTCATAGGCCTCCTTAACTCGGGCATATTGGGCTTTTACACTTTCATTTGCATCATCTTTTTGAGCTTTGATGGCTTTGTCATCCGGAACGCTCAATTGAATCAAAACTCTGGTGCCGCTGGACTTGATCAGGTCAATAACATTGTCATATTCCTTCAGTCCTGATAGGATTAATTGAAAGCCTAATTCTTTTTGGAGACTTAGGGCTCTTCTTACTTCCAGATCATTCTCAACATTAAAGATCACCGGTATTTTTCCATCTATTACGTCCATCATTCCCATGTAAGTAGGAGTCAATTCCGGACGGGAAATACCAGTATTAGAAGCAAATGTTGCTTGTCTTTCTTTGGTCAGTTGTGTGTTTTTATACACATCTCTGAACTTAGCCATCACGCCTACTGTAGTGCCAGGATACATACCTCTGGCTCCATTGAGGCTCGCATTTAATGCAACATTTTCCTTAATCAAGTTGGTAGAATTTTTCTCTCCCAAAACCACTAGTGCTGTCTTGCCGGAAAGCATTCCGCCGTCAGGAATAATTTGAGTCAGAGTGAAACCCATTTTTCTCAAGTCATCCACTTGACTTGAACTGATATCAAATTGATCTATTGCTGATTTCCAAGGGGTGATACCTGCGATTTCATCAGGCGGATTAGAAGAAACAAAGTTGTCCGGTCTTTTCGGAGGCTCTTGCTTAATAATACCCGCATTGCTAGCTCCATCGATGAATCCTGGATAAATAAATAATGAATCGCCAGCAATGATTTTTGCTTCAGCAGGAAGGGTCAAATTATTGCCGACACCTTTAATAACTCCGTCCTTGATCAAAACTGTCGCTTTGCTGCCTTCACTGGAAGGATTGGCAAAGACCGTGGCATTGGTTATGGCATAAGTTGAGGTGATTGGTTTTTTACCACTTGGATCACTTTGGCCAAAAGTAGTTTGTAAACCAAAGAATCCTCCCATCATTATACTCATAACACTTGCCTTCAGAAGTGTTTTTCTCATATTGATTTGGTTGATTAGTTTTAATAAGCAAGCTAATAAAAGCTCATAGGGAATCCATCGAGAATTATTTTTAGGATATTTATTTTTGATCAGTGGCGATCCTTGGTGCTTAAAATGCGAATTTCACCCTGTAATCTGCAAAGCAAAAAAATCCAATTTCTTTGAATGGTCTTTCCTTGTGTGTTATTTCACATAAGCTGTTATATTTAGGTAATAGATCGCCCAACTATGAAAAAAATCCTGATTATTGAGGATGACTTATTAATATCGAGTTTAGTACAATTCAGACTAAAAAAAGATGGATATGAGACCATATTGGTCAAAGATGGTAATGAAGGAATTCATGCTATTGATACCATAGATCCGGATTTGATTATTACTGATGTGATGATGCCATTTCGAAGTGGTATAGAAATCATCCATCATGCAAAAAAGACTAAGCCAGAAATTCCAATTATTGTGTTAAGCTCCTTGGGCGAGGAGGAAGAGGTTGTGCTTGAGGCATTTAATTTAGGTGTAGTAGACTTTATACCTAAACCATTTAACCCCAACGAATTAGCAATTCGAGTCCGAAGAGTTTTAACCTAAGTCTATGAAGAGAAAACTTCTACCAGTCATCTTCTTTTTTGCTTCATTTTCTCTTTCCTTTGGTCAAGAGGGTTTACTTCCTTTTCAGGATTCCGCGGCTTTAATTCAGGAACTGAAGCTTCAGGAAGACATTCCTTCTTTTACCTATAGATTTTTCATTCCAAAGGCCAATATAAACTCAAAAATCACAGCTGACTCCTCCTTTTTATGGGTTGAGACTGATACTGCTTTTATCTCAAAATCATTCAAAAATGGCACTCTTATAGATTCGCTTTATGGGCAATTACAGGGGAATTCTGCCAATCTTCTATTTTTTGTATACGAGGAAAAAACAAATGTAGAAGGGCTACAGAGTTATCTGGAAACTATGTATGCTACTGGAGACTTTGTATTGGCTGAAGACAAAGAGCAACCCGAAAACGACATCATGTTATTGGCTTCATCCAATAATTATCAACCTTTAGACGCCTATAAAAATCGTCTGCTTGGGGATTTCAAATTATTGGCTGTAACCCTGATTATCCTATTTTTCATATTTACTGCGGCAAGCATGATCATTTTCATGTTGATATTCAAAACCCAAAGAAATCAGCGAGAAGAGAATATTAAGAATTACGAAAATGAGATTATTGGCCCACTAACCAATCTTCTTTTTGAAAAAGATTTGGATGAAATCAGCCAAATGAGTGATCAGGAGATTTCTGAAATTTTTCCAAGATCACTTTTCAAAAAGCGCTTATTCAAGCAGGTACTGATAGAAAGGATCATAGGTCTTAATAAAAAAATGAAGGGTGAGTTTAAAGATAAATTAAAGACCCTTTATAAACGGCTTGGCCTGGTTGACCTGACTAAAGCCAATTTAAAAGATTCTCGTTGGGATATAATCGCTTCAGGTTTAGTCCAGGTCAATGAAATGGATTTGAGTGAATTGATTAATGAAGTTAAAAGCTTTACCAATTCCAAAAATTTCCATGTGCGTTCTTTGGCTGGGGCAACCCTCCTCAACCTTTCTGAAAAAGTCGATTTGAGTTTTTTGAAAGATCAGGATTATCCTCTCTCTGATTGGCAACAGATGAATTACCTCCGCATCATCAAGTTTGTGGGGTCCTCCAAATTTCTGAATATTCCAATCCTTTTTAAATCAAAAAATCCATCCGTGAGAGAATTTGCCATCAAAATGGTAAGAATGCTGGGTAGGGTAGATTTGATAGCTGAATTGCATATGATTAATGAGGCTTCTACGGAAGAGGAAAAAATTGAATTGATTAAAACTTATGATGCGTTAGGAGCCCATATGGAAGTGGAGTTTATCAATAACTGTATGTTATCCAATAATCCAGATTTGAAGAAAATCGCGGTGAAAGCTGCAGGGAATTTAGGGAATTCCTATTCAGAGGTCATTCTGATGGACATTCTTCTTCAAAATATTGATTTCAGACTTCGTAGAGCATGTCTAACGAGTTTGAATAAATTGAATGCTCAAACTTTCGAAAAGTTTGTAGCAACTCAGCCTTTACCGGAAAACAAAGCACTTAAAGCCCAAATTCAAGACCCTCTGTTAAGCAATGTATAATTTTCTGTTCTATTTTCTTATTGAACTCATAGGGCTCTTTTACTTGATCCTCAGTTTCTCTGTGATCGTGATTTACTTCATCATTATGATATTGAGTGCTCTAGAGATGAGGGATTACAGACGAAAAAATAGATTTGCGGATTACGAAGACATCATCACTTCTCCAATCGCTCCGGGGGTAAGCATACTTGCCCCAGCTTACAATGAGGGCTCTAATATTGTTCAAAATGTCAAAAGTCTGCTCTCCCTTCATTATGGAAAATTTGAGGTAATTATCATCAACGATGGCTCCAAAGATGATACTTTGACCAAGCTTTTGGATGCTTTTGAGTTGCAAAAAGTTTCTTACGCCTATAATCCGGAGATTATTACCCAAGAAGTGAAGGGAGTCTATAAATCTCAGAATAAATCATACAGAAGGCTGACTGTAATAGACAAGGAAAATGGGGGCAAAGCAGATGCGCTTAATGCAGGAATTAATATTTCCCAAATGGAAATATTGGCTTGTATAGATGTGGATTGTATTCTAGCCAATGATTCTCTGACTAGAATGGTTCGCCCATTTATGGAGGAAACCAACCGTAAGGTAATCGCAGTAGGAGGAGCAATTGGAATTGCAAATAACTGTGATGTACAGGATGGAGCAGTGACCAAATATAGGGTGCCACAAAGTACCTTGGGTCAATTTCAGGTCATTGAATACTGTCGGGCATTTTTGATGGGAAGAATGGCCTGGACCAGAATAAACGGGCTCATGCTTATATCAGGAGCTTTCGGATTTTTTAGACGAGACTTGGTTTTGAATGTGGGTGGATATTTCCCGAAAACAGTGGGAGAAGATATGGAGCTGGTTGTGAGGATGAGAAGATATATGGAAGAAAAAAAGATTCCATATAAAGTTTCTTTTATACCAGATCCTCTTTGTTGGACCGAAGTTCCAGAAGATGTTGAGGTTTTGGGAAGGCAGAGAAACCGTTGGATGAGGGGAACAATTGAGACCCTACAGCTTCACAGGAAGATCGGCTTGAATCCGAAGTTTGGTATTCTAGGAACCATATCTTACCCTTTCTGGTCTGTTTTTGAAAAGATGGCACCTATCATTGAGATTTTTGGGTTGATATATACTTTGATCCTTCTAATCATCGGTGATTTTTCAGCTATTTACTTCGTGGCTTTATTGTTCATGATTTATCTGTTGTCTCTATTGGTATCATCTTTTAGTATCCTTTACGAGCAGATTTCATACAATAATTACAAAAATAAAAGTGATCTCAAGAAGCTAATTTGGATCATTTTGATAGAGCCATTATACATTCATCCCAAGGTGCTTTTGTGGGGACTGAAAGGTCATCTTGACTTTATCATCGGAAAAGGTGGATGGGGACAAATGATCCGGACTGGATTTAAAACTGCTGAGGAAAGAAAAACAATAGAAGCCCAAGCTGAGAAAAGCCTATGAAAAATCTAACACTGATATTTCTAATTCTGATTGGATCTTATGGTTTCAGCCTTGCCCAGGATAATTTTGATCCGGACCAGCTTTTCTATGAAGCTAGAACTTTAATCCTTGACGGAAAATATCAGGAAGGGCGATCAATTGCTTTTAGGGCTTTGAACAAATATCCCGAATACGCGGATATTTTGATACTTGTCGGAAGAAGCTATGCCTGGGAAGGGAAAAATGATTCCGCTAGTATTTATTTAGAAAGAGCGATCGTTGCATCTCCAAAATATGCTGATGCTTATGTAGCCTATTTGGATAATTTGTCTTGGGCCGAGCAATACCAAAAAGCAGATGAAATTTTGCAAAGAGCAAAACAGAATTTCGAAGGAAAGCTTCCTGATCCAATTAGATACCGAGAGTCTAGATTATTGTATTACCAAGAAAATTATGACGAGGCCTATACAGTTGCACAAAACCTTTTTGATCAGGGATTCAAGCAGGAAGGCCTGTTAGGTTATATTCAAAATTTGCAAAGACTGAGAAGAAATTCTGCTTTAGGTGTGACCTACGATTACGATACATTTCAAGGTGAAATTAGCCCTTGGCACACTTGGTCAGTTTATGGAAGAACCATGACCAAGCTGACTGGATCTTTAATTGCCAGAGTTACTCAAAGTTCCCGATTTGATGGATTTGGAACCTTATATGAATTGGATGCATATCCTTCACTTGGTAAAAGTTCCTATGCTTATTTAAACATTGGGGGATCAAGCGCCTCCTTCTTTCCTAAATTAAGAATGGGTGCATCCATTTATTTCAACTTGCCAAAAGCTTGGGAAATCGATGGTGGATACCGTTATCTAGGTTTTTCGGAAGTCACCCATATTTTGACAGGTTCACTTGGGAAATATGTGGGGAGTTGGTGGTTGAACTTCAGGGTCAACGTGGTTCCATCTGCTAATAATGGTACCAGTACATCAGGTAATTTTCAGGCCAGGTACTATTTCAAAACCGCAGAAGATTTCTTTTCACTACAGCTAAGTACCGGAGTTTCTCCTGATGAAGAAAGCAGAGATCAGTCCCAGCTATTGAACTCTTACCGTGCAAGACTTGGCTATCAGCAATTAGTCAGTCCTAGGTTTATGATTTTTGGATTTACCGGATATAGCAGGGATGAATTAGCTGCAGATCGATTTAGAAATAATATTAACATTTCCATAGGTACTGAATATAGATTCTAAAATGGGACAGGAATTAAAACTCTTTTTTCTTCGCCTTTGGCCATTCTTTTTGATCTTGGTTGTGATTCCGGGAATAAGCTTTGGTGTCTGGTGGATAGAATCAAAAAAAGACCTTTCTGTTTTAGTAATTGACAAAACAGTCCCTAATTCGACTTTCAGAGAGCACAAAGGCCTGTTCTGGGCCTTGGAATATGATAAGTACATCAAAAAGGATGGCTTTTATTACGATGAAAAAAAAGACTATTTAGGTTTTTTCCCTTCCGAATTTCAAGAGGATATAGGAGAAGTAAAAGACTTGATTCAGCCTACCAAGCTTGATTTAGAAAAGCTGGTTCAGGATCATGAGTTGTTTTATTATGCGGATACATATGGTGTGTATGAAAATAATTTTTTTGCCAGTCAAAGAAGAAGCAACGAAAGAAGTAAAAAAATCTATGGCGGTCTGAGTCAGGCAGATATAGATTTATTGACTTTAGCAAAGGAAAATGAAAAAACCATTGTAGCTGAATATAACACCATGGCTTCTCCAACACTAAGATCAATTCGATCTCAATTTGAACGTTTGATGGGTTTGAAATGGACGGGTTGGATTGGGAGATACTTTGATGAATTGGATGTCAATAAAAATGGAGATCTACCTCAATGGTTGATTAGTAATTATAGAAAGCAAAATGACAATCAATGGCCTTTTGTTGGGCCAGGGCTGGTGTTTGTCAATGAACTAGGAGAAATAGAAATTTTTGTAGCGAATGAAGATTTCACTAACACAACACCGTTGATTCGTACGCAAAAAGTAAATAAGCATGGCTTCAGTCTACCGGAAGTAGTGCCTTATCCTGATTGGTTCGATATTGTTTTAATTGAAAGGGATTATCAGGTAGTTTCCTATTTTGATATAGGAGCTACCAATCAGGGATTAGAGAGGCTCAGAGAAATGGGGCTTCCGAGATTTTTTCCTGCTACGGTATTTAAACCAAATGGAAAAGGAGAAATTTACTACATGTCCGGTGATTTTTCCGATATGCAGGGTGATCTGGGCGCTGCTAGTTTTAAAGGGCTGCCATTTTTCTACAGAGGGCTTTATGTAGCTTCTGATTACAGAGATAGGCAGAGCTTTTTCTGGAATTACTACCTCCCTTTGACTAGGCAGATTTTAAAACGAACCCACCAAAAACAGAATTAATTGCTGGCCAAATTAGGTGGTGGTAAGAGTTTTCTGGTCTGGATCATGTAGTTGTTTTTGTTTTTAAAATCCTCAAACTCCCCAATCATTTGCGTTAAATCATCCGGAGAATTAATCGGATCAATGTTTAACTGATCAGAAACCTTAAATAATTGACCATCAGAAAGGAATAACTCGCCGTGGATATATTCCATCAACTGATTTTTGTTTCTCATCAATGGCATAGCAATACGGGATTGAAAATTCCTTGCAGTATCTAAAACCTGCCCTTGCCAAGTGACTTGCTCAGGCAATTCTATTCCAACTTGAGCTTCCAAAAAGGCTAAAATACTGGGCGTTATTTCATAGTGACTTGTAACCCCTTTGAAGTAATCTGTTTTCTCCAAAAGAGGAGAATAAATAATCAAGGGAACATGAAATCTATCCAGTCGAGAAGACATGGGGATTTCAGGTAGACGGTGATCTCCAGTGATTATAAATATGGTATTGGAAAACTCCGGTCTTTTTTTGTATTCATTGATGAACTCTTTTACAGCATCATCTGCATATAAAACTGTCATGTATATGTCCTCATATGCCAAATATGAATTAAACTCGGAAGGGTTTAGATTAAGATAATCCCTTAAATGAGTTCTCAGTTTCTCACTATAAAAAGGCCTTTCCGGAACGATATAGGGGTCATGAGAAGTTTGAGTTTGAAATATTCTGACTTGAGGTTTGGTCACCGTCTCGGGTAATTTTTCCAGCCCATTTCGGAAAAGCTCCTTGTCGGCATATCCCCAAGAGAAATTCCCGGATGATGGAGCTCTGGAATATTTAGGATCAAATAACTTTTCATCAACAAACTGAACAGGCCGTTGATAATCGATAAAATCCCCAACATGGTCGAAGTTTTTGTCTGCACCGATAAAGTATCTTATCTCATAGTCATTATCTCTTAAAACACTTAAAAGAGTTTCATGATAGGGGAATTCATCATACAATTCCAAAAAGCCTTTTGCTCCAAAAGGCAAACCACCAAATACTCCAGGTTGCAGCCCAAATGTTCTACCTGTGGAAGAGAGAGCATTTAACCATACCAAACTATGTTGCTCAAGTGAATCTAAAAATGGAGTAAAACTGCCTAGATATGCATCTCTTCCCGAGTAGGCTTTCCCAAAACTTTCCAGAAAAATAAAGACCAAATCAGGGGCTTTTTCCAGAGAATCAAAATAGGGGCTTAGTACATCAGGGTATTCTGCTTTATGCAGAAAAGGGTAGGAGTCACTGGTAAATTCCTTTTTGACAATCAAATCATCTTTTCCGGATCTTAAATAGAAGTCAAAATAATACTCTCCTCCATACATCCAGTAATCAAATGATTGCTCAGCCAGAAATTGACTTTTATTCAGTTTAATATTTTGTTCTACCTCAGTGGATGAGGCTTCTTTAGCTAAATCAAAGGTGATAAAGGAAAAGACTCCAATTCCAAGGATAGCGGAGAATATGGCATAAGTTTTAAGTGAAAAATAAAAGAATCGAGTTCCGTAATGGAAAAGTGCTATTAGGGCTAAAAAAATAACGATTCCTCCAAACACGGAAATAAAATTCAGTTGTCCTGATGCCTGTACGGTAAGAATTAAATCATTCCAGTTATAAGCAAAAAGATCTTTGCCTAGGGGGAGTAATGTTTTAATGAAGTAAAATATCAATGCTACTTGAACAATTACGACAATTGTCAATGCAATTTGAAGGAGAATTTTAGCCAGATTTCCTGAAAGCAATGAAAGCAAAACATAAAGCGTGAAAAAAATTCCCAAGAGATAAAGACTCCAGGCTATATCCGATAAAAAACTACCGACTATGACATCGGTTGGAGTCAGATTTAAAACGTGATTTTGAAATACCAAATACAGCTCTAAGGCTCTCAGTATTGTCATTAAAACAATGAAAACCAGTGCCATGCCCCAGAAATTCTTGAGGATTTGGCGTAATCTATAAGGTAACGTGGATCTAATGGATGCCTTTTGGGACATAATAAAAACTATAATTAATCAGGATGTCGGGGAAAATATAGGGTAAAATCGGGTATCTTCAAGGTCTCAAATCACTATTATGAGTAAATCTAATCTTCTTATAGAGTTATATTCTAATTTAAGCACCACTGGAGCGCTTACTTTTAGCTCAAAAGCTTTGGTCAATAAAATGATTTCCCAAGCAGATCTAACCGAGTCCAAATTAATTGTAGAAATGGGAGGAGGAGATGGAAGTATTACCCAGGGTATCTTCAACCGCATGCGTCCTGATGCTGAGCTTTTGGTTTTCGAAATCAACCCATCTTTTTGCGAAGCTATGAAAAAGCAGTTTCCACAGGAAAATATCAGAATCATCAACGATTCTGCCGGAAACTTGGATAAGTATTTAGATGGAAGAAAAGTTGATTTTATCTTTTCATCCTTGCCATTTTCTTTTCTTTCTAAGGAGGTAACGGATGAAATTTTAAGCCAGTCTAAAAATGCTTTAAGCCAAGGCGGTGCTTTTATTCAAATTTGTTATTCCTATTTATTAAAGAAGCTGTTTCAGAAATATTTCGGAAAGGTACAAGCCAGCTTTACTATCAAAAATCTCCCTCCAGCTTTTGTGATGGTCTGTCAATGAGATGGACCTACCTTTAATCCAATATTAAAGTTGTAGGGTTATTCAACTTTACCAATTCACCGATCTTTCTCATGGATATTTTAAAAGTAGCCATTTTGGAAATGAGTAGAATTCGGGCAGATAAAAGTTTTTGTCCTTCTGAAGTGGTACGTGCCATGTATCCAGAATCATGGAGGCATTTTCTCACAGATGTAAGAGAAAAGGCTTGGGAAATGTATTTGGAAGGAGAAATAAACTTAAGTCAGAAAGGGAAAAGTTTAGATAAGCATCAAAAACCAAGAGGACCTTTAAGAATTTCGAAACCAATTTCGGAGGGAGGCTGTTGACCTGTAAACTTTGATATTATGAACGAACTTCAACTTCCGAAAACCACAGTTTCCATACCAGATGGCCTTTCCTTGATTACTCTAGGAGCAGGATGTTTCTGGTGTACTGAAGCAGTCTTTCAAAGACTGGAAGGAGTAGAGCAAGTGGTTTCCGGGTATTCTGGGGGATTCGTGGAAAATCCAACTTATAGAGAAATCTGTTCTGCGACGACAGGTCATGCAGAGGTAATTCAGGTTTATTTTGATCCTAAAAAAATTAGTTTGGAGCTGATTTTAGAAGTTTTTTGGGCAACCCATGATCCAACCACATTGAATAGACAAGGAGCCGATGTAGGTCCTCAATATCGTTCCGCTATATTCTTCCACAATGAGGAGCAAGGAAGAATTGCGTCAGACTTGAAGGCTAAACTCAACCAAGAGCAAGTTTTTGATAATCCTATTGTGACAGAAGTAACAGCTTTTACAAATTTTTATAAGGCCGAAAATTATCATCAGGACTACTACAACCAAAATGGTTATCAGCCTTATTGTCAGTTCGTTGTAAAACCTAAAGTAGACAAATTGAAAAAATTCTTTTCGGATCATTTAAAGAGCTAATCACTCATTAGAAAGATCAGATTTTAAATACTATTCAGATTTCAGCTCAGAAAAGCGTATTTTTGCTGAATTTAACCTAAATAAAACGAATGAAGAGAACCAGAGCACAGGAATCCAGAGCAGCTATTGAGCGACTTTACATCACCATGAGACATCTTTTTACCAGAGGCAGCTATAAGCCAATGGGAGTTTCGGGTGAAAGCTTGGTACAATCACTAATGGTGCTGAGTCCAGAAATTTATGGAACAATCACAGATTCGGAAAAAGTAGAACTAGACGGACTCCTTTATGTGATGGAGAGACTTCCCAGGGGAATCGAAGAATGTAGACTGGTTCGATTGATCAGTAGAGAAGGTTTAGAAACATCTCATCTAAGTCCAATAGTGCCTCCCAAAAGAAAGAGAAACTGCTACCGCTTGGATGAACAAGTGATGTATGTAGAGATGACGAGAGGTCGCTCTGATATCTACGATATTCTAACTCACTTAACCTTTTTATATATAGAATCCAATAAGATCTATAATAACAGCACTGATCCAAAAGGGAAAATTTCCTTGAACTGGACCATGTTGGAAGATGTGGTAAAAAAAGAATCAGCAGGAGAGGATTTTGACAGAGAGGCAGCTGCGGCTTATTTGAGCCATTTGATAGGTAGAACTTTCGAAGAAACAGTTGCCGCAGTTGATAAATTTGAAAGAAGCTCAAATTCCAATAGCCTTTTCTCTATCGTTTACCATATGGGTAAATTGGCTTTGGAAGAAGCTAAGCACAATCATGATCGAGAGATATCTTTCTCAGCAACTTTGAGAGAGCGAATTGGACACCACGTTTATGGCGAGCTTTGGGCCAAAAAAATCAAAATGACCTTAGATGAATTGGACTTGCTTAAGCGTCCAATCCATGTCATTTCAGCCAATTTACACTCTGTTTTGAATACCATTTATGCCCCTCAGAAACTAGGTTCAAAGACCTATGAGGACATAGAAAAAGTGGTCATGGACATCTCTGTGAATGCAAAAGGGAATCATGGCAAGGCTATTTATGATTATGCATCAAAGCATGGTTTTGTAGATATTCCGGATGAATCCGGAACTAATATTGGCGCACAAATTATAGATACTGCTCTGCTTGAAAAGGCTGAAATTATTCCTGGAATAGCCTTGCCAAAAGAAAAGGAAAAGAGGCCTGTATTTGTAGTGATGGATTATGCCTTTGGTGAGCAAGCTTATGAATGTTTTGATGAGCTATTGAAGCCTTATAAAAAGGGAGATAAGGAATTGCCACTTAATATCGTCTCTACCTCTATCATGGGTAAAGCAGGGATATTATATGGAGGTAAAGGTGACCTGATGATTCCTGATGCTCACGTTTTCGAGGGAACTGCCGATAATTATCCTTTCAAAAATGAGTTGAAAAAGTCAGACTTTGAAGGATTTGGACTTGGTGTTTACAGTGGAAGTATGGTAACTGTATTGGGCACTTCCTTGCAGAACAAGGATATCCTGAAATACTTTATGGAATCTTCCTGGAATGCTGTTGGGCTGGAAATGGAAGGAGCACATTATCAGAAAGCTATTCAATCTGCTTCTAAAATCAGAAAAAGCATCAAATCCAATGTAAAAGTTCTTTATGCTTATTATGCTTCTGATAATCCTTTGGAAACAGGTAGTACTTTAGCTTCTGGTGCATTGGGTATGGAAGGAGTAAGGCCCACTTACTTGATTACTTATAAGATATTGGAAAAGCTGTTTTCTTAATTGACGTAAATAATAAAAATGATTATCCGGAATCTTACCACTGGCAAAATCTCCTTTGTTCATTGGGAGGGAAGACGGATGACCGAAGACCGAAGCTTCCGAATACTGATCCATTGAGCTAATAATAGGCCGTTTTTTTCTTTGCTGTCAATAAAGCGGATACACACATAATAAATCCATTAAAAAAGGCTGATTAAATTTAATCAGCCTATTTTTTATTGTTAATCTTTTTCAACTCTTGTGGAGTGCAACATATCCAGTCTCCAACCATCTTTGGTTTTTACAGCTGTTGCACTTTCCAGCCATCTTATTTCTCTGACAATTTCCCCATTCAATGAAATTGTTGCGAAATTATGATAAGCAATCCAAGCTCTATTTCCTTCAATTTTGGTTTCAATGAACTCAAACCTGTTGACTCGGCTAGGAGGGTTTGGGTTTTGTTTGGCTCTGTCGAAATAATTTAAAATGGTTGGGATATCCCATAATTCCCCCTGCTCCAACAGTATAAAATCATCTGTATAGTAGTCCTTTAATTTTTCAGAATGAAAGGAAGAAAAAAGATCATCAAAAGAGTTTTGAATTAAATCTTGAATCTGTTTTTCTTCATTCTGAGTTTGAGAAAAAGCAGAAAGGCATATCAAACTCAGGAAAAGAGTAGAAAGAATTAATTTTTTCATAGTCAAAGAGAGTTTAGTATAAAAATGCAGCTGTCTCAAAATGCACTGAGATACTACGTAATAAATCAGGACTATTTGAGACAGCATAGAGGTATTATTGTAAGTTTGAATTAATAGGAGGAGGGCCATCTGGAACGAAGCCTTTGTAGACATAGTCGCCTTTTTTCTCCTTAAATTCAGCTTTTACGGACTCTACTAATTCAGGGTTTTGGAATAAATCTACCATTGTCATCGATAGTGCCTTAGCAGCATAAGCCATTCCCTTATGGCCAATGGACATTCCTCCGGAAGCTACAACCGCCCATGAATGCCATGGAGTCCCATTCGGAGCAGTAGTTGCAGAAAGACGGATAGTAGGAACTACCCAGCTAACATCACCCACATCTGTGCTTCCTCCCATGCTATGTTCTGCAGTTTCTTCCATGGGTTCGATTTTGGAGACCAAACCGATTTGAGGCTTTCCAGTAGCCTCTTGGATCTTTTTTGCGAAGTTTTGCTCCTCTTCGGTATAGCTTATAGAGCCTAGGCTCTCAAGATTTTTCTGAAGTGCTGCTGAGCCGGTTCTATTAACTAAAACCTCATGCACCCCTGAAATTAAATTGACCTTATAATCTACATTAGCCAAAATAGCAGCTCCTTCAGCCATTTCTTCCACACGCTTCCATACAGGCACTAATCCTTCTCTACTGCTGTCTCTTACTCTTACCCAAATTCTGCTATAATCAGGAACAACATTTACAACCTGGCCAGCATCTTGAATATGGTAATGGATTCTAACAGTAGGTTTGATATGCTCACGATAATAATTAATTCCGGAAGTGTATAGTTCTAGAGCATCACTGGCACTTCTTCCATTCCAAGGATCGGCAGAAGCGTGTGCAGCCTGACCAAAAAATTCCACTTGAAAATCAACTAGAGCCAGTCCTTTCTGAACAGCAGCTTTTGTTTCAGCAGCAGGATGCCAATCCATCACTACATCTACATCCTTAAAAAGTCCTGCTCTCACCATCCACAATTTCCCAAAGAACTTTTCTTCAGCAGGAGTACCATAAAATCTGACTGTACCCTTAATTTTTCCCTGATCTATCAAGTCTTTAATGGAAGCTGCTGCTCCTAAGGATGCTACTCCAAATAGATTGTGTCCACAACCATGACCAGGAGCTCCTTCATTCAAAGGGCTTTTATAAGGAACCTTGTTTTGAGATAAACCGGGTAAAGCATCAAATTCACCTAATATGCCGATCACCGGAGATCCAGAACCATACTCAGCCACAAATGCCGTAGGAATTTCAGCAACACCTCTTGTCACTCTGAACCCTAGTTCTTCTGCATAATCAGCCAAAGCTTTGGCTGATTGAGTTTCTCTAAAAGCGATTTCTTCAAAGGACCAAATCCTATCGCTTAGGTCGGTCAGTGCATCAAATCTTTTGTCTACAGAGGCTTTAACTTCTTCCTTTAATGGGTTGGTTTTCACCTTCTTTTGAGCAAAAGAAATATTGCTCAAGCTTAAAGTGAATATAGCAGTTGTAATTGCTAGGTAATTGTATCTCATCTATTTATCTATTTAATTTTTTGATGTGTTTCTACTAAAATACCTCCCGTCATTCGGAGGGACAGTCCCTCGCATCTTTTAATGAAGTATTTCTAATTATTTCTACTGAATTTTCTATAGTTCCATACCTACGGCATGGAGATGGGTTTGTGCTCATTTTTGCTACCTAGCTAAAATCCCTACGGGATTGGATATTCCCACAATGTTTATCGAATATCTTGCTGGCACGGTGATACCGGTTCTTATTGGAAATTCTGCGCCAGCGCTAGAGGATAATTTACCTACCTTACCTCGGGTTTCACCCGAGCCTGTGCGCCTCTGGTGTGGCTATTGAGGGGTTTAAGCCCTTCAGGCTTTTCATTAAGGAGGCAAAACGGAACAGATTGAACATTGAACCATGAACTATTGAACCTATAAATTCATCAATAATATCCAAGAGCCTTGGGCTTCGATTACTCAATTAACCAATTATACAATTACTCCTTTTCTTGCTCAAGGCATATTTTTAGTTATTTCAATTGTATTTCTTTTAAAATCCCCCTTGCCCCCTTTTAATTTTTCTCACTTTTTTGAAATTTATATAAAGGTCCAAAGGGGGAATTGATCCGTATCTCGCCGAAGGCATTTCTTAATTGTAATATTTAAAATCTACCAAGCTATTCCATAATCATCTCCATAATTGGAGCTTCCTCCCCAGAAACTGCCATGCTTCCAGTCAAACCAAATGGCATTGATAGGTCCTGAAGTTCTTGGCCAGAAATCCATGATATAGCCTTTTTTCATTAATTCTGCTCTTATCCAGGTAGGTGTATCATCTCTCAATGACATGGCGCCCGGTTTAATCTCATGAGCCCCGAAAGAGCTTTGCATTTGGTAAGAATTGATATTCGCAGCCTCTGCAGCTTCCTGCACATCCATGTCAAATTCTACAATGTTTAGGAAGTATTGTAGCAGGTTTTGGTCTTGAGAGTCTCCGCCTTGAACAGCAAATGATAAAAATGGCTTTCCATCTTTTAAAGCTAGGCTTGGAGTAAGAGTAACCCTTGGTCTTTTTCCTGGTTCAGGTAAATTATAAGGATTTAATTTTTCGTCCAATACAAAGCTTTGCATACGCTGAGAAAGTCCAACGCCTGTATTCCCTGCAATCACGGCAGGAACCCATCCACCACTTGGAGTTACAGAAACTACCCAACCTTCTGCATCTGCTGCTTGAATAGAAGTGGTGCCACTTTGAAATTCCTGTAAAAATGGATCATTTGGACCCTGAATTGGCATTCCTGGATTATTGATTGCCATTGAATTATCGGAATTATTCAAAAGGCTTTTAAACGGATTACTCCCTCCCTGAAAAGGGTAAGGATCACCAGCCTTGATCGTTGGATCGTTTTTATCTTTGATAAGCTTGGCTCTTTCTTTGGCATATTCTTTTGAAAGAAGGCCTTTGATTGGACTTCTAGGCTCGAATGCTGGGTCTGAATAATAAAAGTCCCTATCAGCAAAAGCCAAATTCATCGCTTGGTAAATCGTATGGATATATTCGGAAGAATTATAGCCCATTGATTTCAAGTCAAAGTTTTCGAGGATATTTAAACTTTGTAATAAAGCTGGACCCTGAGTCCATTCTTGAAGTTTATAGACGTCTATACCTTTGTAATTCACAGACAAAGGCTCCTCAATTTTCACTTTCCAATTAGCTAAATCTTCTTCTGTGAACAAGCCGCCTTGCTCTCGAGTACCTCTTACAATTTCTTTTCCAATATCTCCCCTGTAGAATCTATCATTAGCCGCATAAATAGCTTCTTTTCTTGATTTCCCATTTGCCAAAGCCTCTTTTTCGGCATTCACCAATTTCTGTAATGTTTGGAAAAGATCTTCCTGTACAAATATTTCACCCGCTTCAGGTCCTTCTTTATCTTCTCCTAAGTGAGGTAAAAATATCTTTTTGGAATAAGGCCATTGCTTGATCCGCTCTTTTCCGCTTTCAATGCTATTGGCTGTTTGTGCCTCTATAGGATATCCTTTTGCGAGTTGCATGGCAGGCTTTAAAACCTGCTCCAAACTCATGCTTCCATATTCAGCCAACATGGTCATCAAACCTCCAGGTGTGCCAGGAGTAGTTGCTGCTAACGGGCCATAAGCAGGTGGGTAATCCATTCCTTTAGATTTGTAAAAATCTACTGTTGCTCCTGTGGGAGCCACTCCCATTGCATTGATAGCGATTACTTTCTTCAAACCTGGATGGTAGATTAAAGCCTGAGTTTCTCCACCCCAAGAAAGCACATCCCACATGGTAGCTGTAGCAGCAAGCATAGCACAGGCAGCATCTACAGCATTTCCTCCTTGCTGAAAGATGGTGGCACCTGCAGTGGCTGCCAATGGTTTACCAGTGATGGCCATCCAGTTTTTACCATGTAAAACAGGCTTGTTGGTTGGAGTTTGGCCTGGAGCTAAACCCGGAAGACTTTGTCCCATAACTGCTATTGGAAATAGAGCAAGGACAATCAGTATCAGTTTTTTCATATGATTATTATTTTTTTTAAAGGCCATATAGAATCCCTGCCTGCGGCAGGCAGGTCGGACAGTTTTTAATCAATCCAATAAGTGTCGATCTCGTGGAGTTGGACCTTATTGGGTTAAGGATTTTTTTCATCCAAATCGTCCAGAAGCTGGCTCATAATTGGCCTGAATCCAGGAAATTGGGAATTATATTGGGTGAATAGTTTGAAAATAGCATTTGGGTCTTTGATATTTAGACTATTATCCTCAGCAAATTCTTCCATTTCCTCAGCATCCTCACCAAAAATCAGGAAAAATTTCTTTCTGTTCTTAGGTACTTCGATTACGTTTTTTCCCTCGAGATAATAGTAAACATTTCTTTTGATGATCTGATCATTTCGCTGACCCACCATCAAGGCTGTATTATAATTGGATTCTTTGAAAATTGCCATAGTTCTTCGCATTAGTGGTAATTCTCCATCCACTAAAACTTCAAAAAAGCCCGAAATTGGACTTCCTTCATCTCTGAAATCCATCCCATTGACAAAGTATCTTGGAACTCTGTGGGTAGAGTCCACCCAAACTATATTCTGAATTCTTAATCCGGGCATGACGGAAACAAGATTATTTTCCGGCTCCATCAATTCAAACATATTCGAGACAATATTATATCGTACCCGAAACCCTTCCAGCATTTGCTGATCTCTGTAGAGTAGGATGGAGGCTGAATTCCATTTGGGATCTAAATAATTGTTCCCTTCCAATTTTTTAGGTTCAGGTGCTATTCCATACACCATGTTGCCACCAATAAAATTAGGCCGTTCATTGATAAGCCTCAGAATATTGTCGGATCTGATTGTTTTCTGAAGTGCGGCTCCGCTTCCTTCCGCTCCAAAACGAACCAAAAACAAATCCCCGAGATCTGTATCTTTTTGAAGGTTAACTACTCTCTCCAAGCGATTATATCCTTCAAGGTTGAGAGAAAGAGTATACTTATCTTCTGGTAAATCTTTGAATTCAAAATTACCACCGGCTACACTTACCCTGCCATAGGCAGTTCCTCTAAGAGTAACACTGACTCCATCGAGATAATTATTGGATTCTGAATCCAAAACTCTTCCGGACAGCGTAAAATTTTGAGCACTTGCCCAAAAAATGCTCACTAAAAATAAGATTGATGTTATAAATAGTTTTGGGAATAATTTCATTGTAATAGTTACATAATAGTGGGAATATGAAATATAGGTAAATCATAGGTCCTGATCAACAGTTCAAAAAGTATGGCTGGAATTTTAGGACTACAGGCTATAATCTTTTGCAAATTGGCATACCTAGGGAATTAGAGTTATATTTGAAAAGGCTCGGCCTGAAGTTTTTAATCATTAAATAATCCCAAATTGGATTTCTCATCATTTAATTTCGAATCTTCTTTACAAGAAGGATTGGATGCAATGGGTTTTGATCAACCCACACCTATACAAGAAAAGGCAATTCCTGTCATTATAGAAGGCAAAGATTTAATCGCCTGTGCTCAGACCGGAACTGGTAAGACAGCTGCTTTTATTCTGCCTGTACTGAACAAAATAAGTAAGTCTGGCTCCAATAATTTAAACACCCTGATTTTAGCACCTACCCGGGAGCTAGCCATTCAAATAGACCAGCAAATACAAGGCTTCGCCTATTTCTTGGGAATAAGTTCTATCCCAGTATATGGCGGCGGAGATGGCTTGGTTTGGGAGCAGCAAAAAAAGGCTCTTGAAACAGGAGCAGAAATTGTGGTTGCTACTCCTGGAAGACTCATCGCGCTATTGGCGGGAGGAAAAATAGATCTCAGCTCTTTGGAACACCTGATTTTGGATGAAGCTGACAGGATGATGGATATGGGTTTTTCAGATGATATTTTGAAAATCGTGAATTATCTACCCAAAAAAAGGCAAACAATCCTGTTTTCAGCAACTATGCCTCCAAAAATCAGAAGCTTCAGCATGAAGATTTTGAATAAACCTGAGGAGATTTCAATTGCTATTGGAAAAACAGCTGCTGGAGTTACTCAGTCCATGTATTCTGTATATGATACCCAAAAAGAAGACTTAGTATCCCATATATTATCTCAAAAAAACTATGAAGCAGTAATCATCTTTGCCTCAACAAAGGATAAGGTGAAAGCTCTTTATAAAGCTTTAAAGAAAAAGTTTGATGTAGAAGCCTTTCACTCTGATTTGGAGCAGCTTGAGCGAGAAAAGATCATGTCTGCCTTTAAAAACAGAGCTGTAAAAATTTTAGTCGGAACGGATATCATTTCTAGAGGAATTGATGTGGTAGGTATTGAGTTGGTGATCAATTATGACACCCCAAGTGATCCGGAAGATTACGTGCATAGGGTGGGTAGAACTGCTAGGGCGGATATGGAAGGAGAGGCCATCACTTTTGTAAATCCTAAGGACCAATACAAGTTTGTCAGGATCGAAAACCTGATTGGTATGGAAGTAACTCAAGTGCCGCTTCCAGAGGGATTTGAAAAAGGACCAGATTATAATCGAGAGCCAAAGAAAAAATCTGGAGATTCTTTTAAATCAAAAAATAAGAAGTCAGGATTCTCAAAGAAAAAAGGAGGTTTTAAGGCTACACCTCATAAAAAGAGAGAGAATTTTGATTCCTCTGCACCCAAATCAGCTGATATCCCTCAAGAGAAGAAAAGTACATCTAAAAAGCCAGGAAAATTTGGTCCAAGGAGAAACGTGATTGATGACGCCGGCTAAGAATTAGGTTTGGCAAGTAATATTTTCAGTCAATAGCTATTCATATGATCAAGGAATTAATTGAATTATTTGAAAGAGATTTAAAAAGATTAGGGAAAGAGTTAGAGGCTTTTAAGAAGGAAGAAAATCTTTGGAAAACTCAGGGAGGAATTAGTAATACCGCAGGAAATCTGATCCTTCATTTAAATGGAAATTTGCGAACCTTCATTTGTAAAGAAATAGGAGGATTCGATTACACCCGGGATAGAGATTTTGAGTTTGCAGGAAAAGGTGTTTCCAGAGAAAAAATGAGAGCTGAGATTGAATTGGTTTCTAAGCAATTAGTAGCAAGTCTGGAAGGGTTAAACGAAGAAACCTTAAATCAACCTTATCCGGAGGAAAAATTTGGGTACCCCATGACATACAACTTTTTCTTGATGCACCTTTATGGTCATTTTAATTATCATTTGGGTCAGATCAACTATTTAAGGAGAATTTTGGAAGGATAATTTGAATCCAAAATAAGCTTGTTAATAAATAATCTGATTATCCGCAATCATGGCAGTTGCCTTATTTTCCTTGCTTGACAGGTTGGAAGACCGATGACCGAAGACCGAAGCTTCCGGATTTTGATCCTTTCAGCAGACAATAAGCCATATTTTTGTCAATACTGGTAAGAAAGCGGATACGCATAATAAATAAAAACGCCCTGCTGTATAGCAAGGCGTTTTTAATTAAATTAAAATCTACTTTCAGATTTTTAGTATAGCATCCTGAAGCGAATCGTTCCCGGAATTGTTTTAAGTGCTTCAATCGCGTCGGGAGAATAGGCCTTGTCAATATCAGTGATTACGTAGCCTATTTTTTCATTTGTCTTCAAATATTGACCGACGATATTGATCTCAAAGTTTGCCAAAATCTGATTGATTTTCGCCAATACTCCCGGCTCATTTTGGTGAATATGGATCAGTCTGTGAGCATCTTTCAGGAATGGTAATTGGATGTTAGGGAAATTAACTGAGTTAAAAGTATTCCCCGTATTGATATACTCCATGATTTTACCAGGAACAAATCGAGCGATATTTTCCTGAGCTTCCAAGGTACTTCCTCCAATATGTGGAGTAAGAATAGTATTTGGTAGGCCGATCAATTCAGAAACAAAGGGCTCACTATTGTTCTTAGGTTCCTCTGGGAAAACGTCAACTGCACAGCCTCCCAAATGGCCGCTTTCCATTGCCTCTTTCAGCGCTTCAATTTCTACAACATGACCTCTACTCAAATTGACTAAAATTGCACCCTTTTTCATCTTTTGGATTCTCTTTTTGTCCAAGAGGCAATTATTGTCTTTTCGACCGTCCACATGGAGAGAAACAATATCACAGGTTTCCAGTAGCTTGTCTAAGGAGTCTAGTTTTGTTGCATTTCCAAGGGCTAATTTTTCTATTACATCATAATAGAAAACATTCATACCCATATTTTCTGCCAAAACTGAAAGTTGGGCACCAATATTTCCGTAGCCTACGATTCCTAACTTTTTACCCCTGATTTCAAAGCTACCGCTAGCAGACTTATCCCACTTACCCTGATGCATATTGACAGATTTATCAAAAAATCCACGCATCAAGAAAATGATTTCTGCGATAGCCATTTCTACTACAGAACGGGTATTGCTAAAAGGTGCATTGAAAACTGCAATTCCTTTTTCCTGACAGGTTTCCAGGTCAATTTGGTTAGTCCCTATACAAAAGGCTCCAATAGCAATCAGACGATTGGCGTTTTCCAATACCTTTTTGGTCACGTTAGTCTTAGACCTGATTCCAAGGATGGATACATTTTGAATTTTCTCACAAAGCTCCTCTTCGCTCATTGCTGAGCTTACGACTTCAACCTGGTATCCTTCTTCTTTTAATAACTCGACTCCGATCGGATGAACGTTTTCAAGCAGCAATACCTTGATTCTGCTTTTGGGATAAGAAAACTTGGTATTGAGTTTATTGATGTATAAAATCTCATCCAAACTAGGGGCCACGTGATCTGCTTGAGAAGCTACTTTAGGGCGATGTACATTCTCTGTGAAAGCATAGAATTTATTCGCCAAACCAGAAGCTTTGATTTCATAGTCGGTATACCCATCACCTATCACATAGATATCGCCCTCCAAATTGATCTTTTTGATAGTTTCTGCCTTGCCGTTGTTTTTGGATAGGGGATTATCTCTATTAAAGTCTACGATCTTTCCAGACTCATCGTAGACGAATTCATTGGCAAATACATTTTCCTTTTTGATACCATAATCAGCTACAATCGGAATTATGAAATCCTTGAATCCATTGGAAATTATGAATATATCATCTGCATTTTCCTGTAAAAATTCCTTATTCCTTTCGAAGGATTTGGATACTTTCTTTTTCAAAGCATCAATCAGGTCTGAAATCTGAGCTTTGTTGGCTTTGAGAATATCCAATCTTAGCTCCAAACTTTCGCGGAAAGTCACCGAGCCCTCCATCCCTTTATCTGTAATGTCCTTGATGGCCTGAAGTTTTTCTTTTGCTTTTGGATCGCCACTGAGGGAGATTTCGCCCAATATATCCAAGGCTTCTACCTGAGTAAAGGTACTGTCAAAATCGATGATGAATTTTTTGGTTTGAGACATGTGCAGGGTCTTATTGAGAATTCTCTGTAAAATTAGCGTATTGTTAAAAAAATTGAAGTTTTATTAGAAATTTTGTTTCAAATACTTTTGAAAGTAGAATTTTCCGCAATCGATTGTGTGGTTTTAAACAAAATAGAGCCCGATTTCTTTGAATCAAAACAAGCATATTAAATTTTTATCCTGCGCTCTTTCATTCTATTTTTACAGTAAAATATTCAGTTATGCATAAGTCAACTATCTACTCACTTTTAATCGGACTATGTTTTATCAGTCTTTCATGCTCTAATTCCAAAGATCCGTACGCTAACCTTCCTAAGCATGAAATGGGAAAAGTCGTTGGCGAGGTCGAGTCGGTACCTGGGAAATTTGGAGAAAATATGGACGGAAACTTCCAGCTTACTCAATTAAGCTCCATGATGGAAGAGGTAGAAAAGACTGGATCTTATGAAGGAGTTATTCAAGGCGAAATCAAAGAAGTATGTACCAATAAAGGCTGCTGGTTTTCCATGGATTTACCTAATGGAGAAAGTATGAGAGTTACATTTAAGGATTATGGATTCTTTTTGCCTACTAACAGTCAAGGGTATCCAATAATCATAAAAGGAGTGGCCAATATGGTGGAAACTGATGTGGAAACCTTAAGGCATTTCGCTGAAGATCAAGGCAAATCAGAAGAAGAAATAGCAAAAATTACAGAGCCGAAAAGAGAAATCACCTTTGAGGCAAGTTCGGCAATCATTCAGGAGAAAGCGTAAATGGCAATAGCGTTAGATAATCTTCGAATAGGAAGAAGGTATGTGTTGGTCAATCAAGGGGAGGTTAGAAAACTCGAGATTATGGCTAGGCTTCATGGAGATAACTTTAAGGTGAAAGATCTGGAAACCTTAGAGTATTATACCATTGAAGAGCTTTTGCAATGGGGCAAAGGAAAAGATTATGATTTGGACGAAATCAGGTAAATGTAAAACCCCAGATCAAATTCATTTATAAAAATTAAACGCCTCCTTCACAATCAAGTGGGGAGGCGTTTTCAGTTTTACGGTCAGTGTCTTAATCGATTCAAATTTTTTGTGCTTGAATGAAAAAGAGTTTTGAGAAGTAAGTTAATTTTTAATGCATGGACCTGAATCCAGGTTCATAAATGATTCTCACAAAACTTCCCAATCCTCTATTGGGATTATCGATAGGAATGGCGCTGACAATGCCTACCATTAAATTTTCGGCCAAACCAACCCTCATTTGAGGTCTCAATACGGTATGAAGGTTTCCATCATTCAGCACCTTGTTAATTTCTACACCTATGAAGTTTCTGGTTCCTGAAATCATGTAATGGAAATTGGAATTGATTTCATATTCAACATGAGATCTGCCACCAAACTCTTTTTCGATGCGGGGTCCAGTATAAACCAAGGTATGATAATTAGTGCCCCATCTTTTTGCCGCGATTAGAAAGGGATTGAAAATGTTTCCTTTGAAAGTGCCCTCATTTTCCCATCTATCAAATCCTCTCATTTCAAATTCATGGATGTAACCCAAGGCCATGGAGATATTTTGTTTTTCCTTGACTAAGAAAGTCCACTGCGTTGCTAGCTTGATCGACTCCAGTCTATTTTCGGGCTGACTATTTGGGTTTTCCAAATTTCTAAAAGAATAAAATGAAAATGGAAGTTCAACCTCGAAACCTAAGCGGTCAATTGGCGCCCATTCGTACTCCACTAAGGCATGGAATTCATCAAAATCTCTTCTGTCATCCATACCAAAGCCTATGTTCCATTCCTTTTCCCCCTTTCTTGCACCCAGGTCACGGATCAAGTCAATGTAAAGTGGCTCAGCATGGAGAACCTTTGGCTTTTTGTATGAAATATCGGGCTGTTCTACCTCCCGGATAAAGACTGAGTCTAGGTATTGTCTTTCTAATTTGGTACTGTCAGTTTCTGTTTGGCCGTATGCATGCCATGTCAGGCAGACTGCAAAAGCCGCCGTAAATATTTTTTTCATTATGGTTCCTGTTTAATTTGAGTTTGAAAACTGCTTAAATTAATCAGGATCTATCAGGAGGGGGAGGAGTGAGGGAAAGTAGAGGAGGAAGTGTCTTTTTTACCAAAGACCAATCTTTTTTCTCCAATAAAAATAATTCTGGTTTCAGAGTAAGTTCTGGAATCAAACACTGATAAACCTTTAATTTTTTCAGTGATTTGTCTTCTTGATTGGTCCCATTATCAGGGATAACATCTCCATCACCATCTAATATGTATTCGAAAATCACTTCGGATATATTATCAATAGGATCATCTAAGTACATTTTAGCATGTCCTTCTACGCCTCCTTCATAAAAATTTGCGGAGAGGTTGATAAAATTGATAAGGAGAATGTAGGAAAAAACCCTTACCCAAGTTGCATACTTACTAGTTGATCGAACTGACAATTTGATATTCTTTTTCCAGCTGCAAAATTAACGAACTTATTTAGCCTAGGTTGTTAATTTTCATAAAAAGAAGAATGTGCTGGAAGTCACTGACAACTTTTGAATAATTAGTACCTTCGTGGTAAACATAAAAGAAGATGTCAAAAAGTCTAGCTGGCGCAATTGTAGAAGCCAAATGTCCACGTTGCAGGAAAGGAAATGTCTTTTCTGTTTCAATCTTTAGTTTCAATAAATTGACTGATATTAAGCATTCCTGCGAAGTATGTAATGCCAGTTTCCAGCCAGAACCGAGATTTTACGATGGAGCCATGTACATCAGTTATGCCTTTTCCGTGGCATTGGTGATAGCAGTTTTTGTGGCGATTAATGTGTTGGTAGACGTTCCCAAGCTATGGATGTATTTAACAACCATAGTGGTGATCAACTTGGTTTTGCTCCCGGCTATGCTCCGATATTCTAAAGTTCTTTACTTATATGCAGTCGGGAAACTTAAATATAAGGAAGGCTATTAAAGATATTTTTTAGGGGAGAAACTGACCAAAGTTAATCCTATACTTACCAAACTTAAAAAGAAAAGTGCTGGAAGACCACCGATCACTGAAAGGATTCTGACTCCGTCAATGCCTGAAAAGTTGATCATTATCCAGGCTGTTGCGCCTATTAAAATTCCCCAAAAGATTTTTATCGAACTGGGAACATGAAAATCATCTTCCGCTCCGCCTCGCATACTTAAACTGGCCAAGGCTTCAGTGCTGGAGTCAGCAGCAGTGACATAGGAAATAAACATGGCGATCAAAAATATTCCTGCAAAAAGGGGATAGTATCCAATTTCTTCAAAAACTAAGTAGATGATGGATTCAGGCCCCCTTTCTACAAAAGAATCTAGAAATTTATCAGGGGATATTAAAGCCAAATCGAGGGTACTTCCTCCAAAAATCCCCATCCAAATCAAACAAAATAGGGCTGGGAAAAACCAGGAAACCAAGAGGAATTCCCGCACTGTTCTTCCTATAGCAATTTTCCCTAAGAATAATGCTGTAATAGGTGCCCAAGCCATCCAAATCGCAAAATTGAAGGTAGACCAATCATAAGTCCACTGCTTTTTTTTCCCGGAGATTTGAAGGCTGAGATCAAGAAAGTTTGAGAAATATTGTTGGAAACCCAACATGATGTTCTTTAGAAATTCCCCATTAGTTAAGATCAAAAAGAGGCTTATAAAAATTAGGAAAAAACCCAAGTTGAAGAGAGATAAGTTTTTTATCCCTTTTTCTATGCCTGATTTGGCAGAAATCACAAATGTGAAGACTATTAGCAAAGTCACTACAGAGGAGGATAAAGAGAAACTCACATTAGGGAAAATATTTTGGATCCCGCCTGAAAGACTCAAGATCCCTGCTCCCAGAGATGCCGCCATCCCTGCCACCAAAGCAAAGAGACTGATCATATCTACTAATGATTCTGAAAGTTTTGATTTTTTTGTTCCCAAAGTAGGTTTAAGCATCAGCCCCAATCGAAACTTATTCTTCTTTTGATGATACATCAATCCAAAAAGCAAAGCAGGAACAGCATAGATAGCATAAGGAGTGAAGCCCCAGTGAAAAAAAAGAGCACCCAAAGCAAATGATTTTGCAGCCTCAGATTGTTGTTTGATTGGAAAGAACTCAGGAGGGAAGAGAAAATGAGAAAGTGGTTCTGCACTTCCCCAAAATAGAATTCCCACTGCAATAGTGGTACAAAGGACAATTGCAAACCAAGAAACAGTGTGTAATCGAGGTTTAGCATTTTCGCCTCCTATTCGGTATTTTCCCAAAGGGGAAAAGAATACCCATCCAATTAATAGAGTCATTAAGAAAGAAAGCCAACTAAATCCCAGTGAAAAATTAATAAGTATCCAGTTTTGGATTTCCCTCATCTTTAGATCAAAAACTCCAGGGTATAAAATGGAGAGAACTACTGCAAAAATGAGCAGAATTACGGGTGGCCAAAAAACCGATTTTCTTACTGGAAGCTCGGGAGGAAACTGCATTCAAATGATCAATTAAAAAGATTTCAAATCAATTTATAGGATTGTAAGTTATGAATATACATTTAACTGATTATCCGCATTCATGCCTGTTTCCTTATTTTCTTTGATTGGCTGGTTGGAAAACCGATGACCGAAGACCCAGCCACGGCTGGCAAGCGAAGCTTCCGGATTCTGATCCTTTTAGCAGACAATAAGCCGTATTTTGTTGTTGCTTGTAAGAAAGTGGATATCCATATACTTTTAATCCCAATCGCACTACTATGATACAAGTCTTGAAGCGTTATTCCCTTTTTGTCCTATCGGGCTTTTACATATTTGCGGGCATCAATCATTTCCTAAATCCTGAATTTTACCTCCCATTAATTCCTGATTATTTTTCAAATGCTGAATTCATCAATGTTTTGGCAGGCCTAGCTGAAATTATTCTTGGAATAGGTCTTCTGATCAAAAAGGTAAGGAGGGTAGCTATTATTGGGGTCGTTTTAATGCTATTGGCCTTTATTCCATCCCATGTTTATTTTATTCAAAAGGGATCTTGCATTGATGGTGGGCTTTGTGTTTCAAACTGGATTGGATGGATAAGACTGGTTATCATTCACCCTATTCTAATCGCTTGGCCTTTATGGTACTGGAAACAATCCTAATTATTTGTTATTATTACTAACAAAAATCGAAGCGATACTAAACCTTTTTCAAAACTGTCCGTTTCATGGGTTTAAATCAGACCAATTATGGAGGCTATTCTAAGTAAAATCAAAGTAGAAGTCAATCCTAATTTGTATCAAAAAGAGCCATTTAGCTCGGATTTGGGCACATCCATTGTTAAGGAAGGCTCCAAGCTGATTCAGGAATTGGGGATGGAAAATTTTACTTTTAAAAAACTATCCATACAAATCGGAAGTACAGAAGCAGCGATTTATCGGTATTTTGACAATAAACATAAACTTCTGCTTTACCTTACAGCCTGGTATTGGGGTTGGATGGAGCATAATTTAGTGTATAGCACGGCGAACCTGAAGGATCCGGCAGAGAGACTATCAATGGCTATTCGTTTGCTTTCAGAAGGTCCTGTCTTTACCAAAAATGAATATTTGAATCCCTCGATTCTAAGAGATATAGTGGTAAATGAGTCTCTGAAGGGTTTTTTAACAAAAGAAGTAGACGTAGAAAATGAAATTGGAATCTTTGCCCAGGTTTACAAGTTTGGTGAAAGAATAGCCAATATAATTCAGGAAATTAACCCTTCCTATAAATACCCGAAAACCTTGGTTTACACTGTTTTGGAGTCAAGTTTATTGCAGTCTTTTAATTCCCAGCATCTCCCTGGAATGACAGAAAATGGTTTGGGGGCTGCTTCACGTTTTCAATTCTTTCATCAACTGGTCGTAAACACGATTCAAAATGGCAACTAATAGCGATATAACACCCATTAAGCGCTTTTTCAGATTACTGAAAGAAGAAAAAAGTCAAGTATATTCGATTTATTTCTACGCCGTATTAAATGGTTTAATTACACTTACCTTACCTCTTGGTATTCAGGCGATTTTGAACTTTATTCTAGGAGGTAGAATATCAACATCCTGGATAATTTTGGTTCTAATTGTGGCAGCAGGTGTTGCATTTGGTGGATTTCTTCAGATTTCTCAGCTCCAAATTATGGAGAAATTGCAACAGAGAATATTCACCAAATCGGGATTGAGCATTGCTTACAGATTGCCAAGGGTAAAGGCAGAAATTCTTCATGGACAATACGGCCCTGAATTAGTCAATAGATTTTTCGATACAGTCAACTTGCAAAAAGGGCTTTCGAAAATTCTGATCGATTTCTCCACTGCCTTGCTTCAGGTAATATTTGGTTTGTTGTTGTTGTCCGTTTATCACCCAACTTTCATTCTTTTTGGAATTGCCTTGTTCGTGATTTTGGGATTGATTTTCTACATCACAGGACCAAGAGGTATGGAAACTGCCATGAAAGAGTCTTCCTACAAATACGAAACAGCTTACTGGCTGGAAGAAATAGGAAGAACCATGAATACCTTCAAATTGGTGGGGAATACTCGTTTGCCAATTTTAAGGGCTGATAAACTCTTACAGTTTTATGTGGATTTCAGATCCAAGCACTTTGCCGTTTTGATCTTCCAATACAAGATCATGATTGCATTTAAGGTATTAATTGTATCCAGTTTATTGGTTGCAGGAAGCTTACTTTTAATAAACGATCAAATCAGTATTGGACAGTTTGTAGCTGCTGAGGTAATCATTGTATTGGTGGTTAACTCTGTAGAAAAGTTGATTCTTTCTCTTGAAACTGTATATGACACATTGGTGGCAACAGAAAAGCTTGGTCATGTAATGGATTTGGAACTGGAGAATACTAGAGGCACAGAAAAAGTAATCGTATCTAATCCAAAAGGATTGAAGTTTGGAATGGAAAACGTGGTTTTTCATCCCCAGGATTCAGATCATCCTATTCTTAGAGGAATTTCTTTGACTATAGAACCCGGTAAAAAAGTCGCCGTAACTGGAAAGAGTGGCAGTGGAAAAAGTGCCTTTTTGGCTTTGCTTTCTGGATTGTATGAAGAATACGAAGGTAAAGTCATGGTCAATGATTTATCCATTGACATGATTCAATTGGAAAAATACAGATCCATGGTTGGGGATGTTTTGGAAATGGAGCAGATTTTCCACGGGACCATTCGGGAAAACATTATCGTTGGAAGAGAATATGATGATAAGCAACTTGAATCTGTATTAGAATTGGTGGATTTGAAAGAGTACGTATACCAATTGCCGAACGATTTGGAAACCAAGTTGCAACCTGAAGGAAAAGGTCTTTCAAAGCGTATAATTCAAAGTATTTTGGTGGCTAGAGCATTGATTGGCAAGCCAAAAGCGATCATTATGGAGAACGCGCTTCTTCACTTATATGAGGATGTAAAAAATCGAATCTTGGATTATTTGATTAAGGGAGATTGGACCTTGATTTTGGTAACCAAAGATGAGGAAGCCATTAAGCGAGTTGATGAAATTATTGTTATGGATCAGGGTAAAAATGTCTTCCAGGGAAATCATGAGGGCTATTTATCATTCACTTCAAATTCTAATTAAGTCATGCTGAATATTTCAAATATTAGAATCAAGGAATCTATTCCTTTCAGTGGGGCCAAAAGTTTGGTGATGACTTTACCTGTCAAAGAAAGTCAGAAGAGAGTCAGGATTTTGACAGTGATCATGTTAGTTTTCTTTGGAATGTTATTCCTTCCCTGGACTCAAAACATTAGATCTAAAGGATATGTGACAGCTTTAAGGCCTGATCAAAGACCTCAAACCATTCATTCTGTCATTGCCGGTAGGATTGAAAAGTGGTATGTAAGTGAAGGCGCCTTTGTTTCAAAAGGAGATACAATATTAAGGATATCAGAAATCAAAGATGAGTATTTTGATTCCTTGTTATTGCCTAGAACACAGCAGCAGGTTAATGCTAAAACTTTCGCAGCTAGATCATATGGGGAAAAAGTAGAGGCTTTGAAGGCTCAGATCCAGGCTTTGGAGAGAAATAACATACTCAAAATTCAACAGGCTGAGAATAAGCTCAGAATGGCAGAATTAAAAGTGGAATCGGATAGCATCAAGTTCTATCAGGCTTCTGTAAACTTTGATATTGGAAAGCAGCAGCTTGCCCGTTATGAGACTTTGTATCTTGAAGGTTTGCAGTCGCTGACTGAATTGGAATCAAGAAGACTCCGTTTTCAGGATGTAAATGCTAAATTAATTGCTGCTGAAAACGACTATTTATCCAGTCAAAATGAGCTTCTTTCCGCTCAAATTGAGTTGGGTGCGATTGACAATGAATTTAAAGATAAATTAGCGAAGGCGAGGTCCGAAATGTATACAGCCATGTCCTCTCAGTTTGATACGGAGGCTACAGTTTCCAAACTGGAAAACACCTATTCGAATTATGAAGCTAGGACTGGCTTTAGATATATTCTGGCACCGCAAGATGGATACTTAGCGAGAGCGATCCAGGTAGGTTTAGGCGAGACCATCAAAGAAGGTGATCCAATTCTCAACATAGTACCGGCTGAAGCTGCTTTGGCAGTAGAAATGTATGTGCAGCCTGTAGATCTTCCATTGATTAAGGTTGGAAATAAGGTAAGATTCATTTTCGATGGATGGCCTGCAATTGTTTTCTCTGGTTGGCCTCAGATTTCTAATGGTACATTCGGTGGGGTTGTAGTAGCAATAGACCAATTTGCAGGAAATAATAATCAATATCGTGTTTTAGTAATCGAAGATCCAGAAGAAGAAGCTTGGCCAGAGATGCTAAGAATCGGGTCTGGAGCTGATGGAATCGCTCTTCTTAACGATGTGCCGGTATGGTATGAAATCTGGCGTCAGTTGAATGGATTCCCTGCTGATTATTACACGCAGGAACAAAAAGATGCATTAGCCAAGGAAAAGAAATGAGATATTTCTTCATCGTTTTAGGTCTTTTTCTATCCTCTTTGACTTATAGTCAAGCAGCTGATACCCTGAGAGCGGAAACCTTCATTTCTTGGTTGCAGGCCTATCATCCCATGGCTAGGCAGGCAGAAATCCAGCTGGAATTCGGGGATATGGAATTGAGAACAGCTAGGGGAGCATTTGATCCCTTAGTGTATGGAGACCTTGACAGCAAGCAATACAAAGAGACCAATTATTATGACAAGCGGGAAGCAGGAGTAATTATTCCCACTTGGGCTGGAATTGAGTTGAACGGTACATTTGAACAGAATAATGGACAGTTTCTGAATGAGGAGAGAACTGTTCCATCTGGAGGATTATTTGCAGCAGGCGCTGCGGTTAATTTGGGTCAAGGATTGATTTTGGATGAAAGAAGGGCAAGTTTGAGACAGGCTCAGATTTATCAGCAGTCCACAGAAGTTGAGCGAGCTAGAATGCTCAATGAACTCTATGTAAGAGGATATGAGGCTTATTGGAACTGGGCATTAACTTATGCCAATCAAGAAGCCTTGGAAGAAGCTGTGAGACTTACACAATTCCGGTTTGAGGGAATAGTAAGTTCTTATAAGCAGGGCGACGTAGCCGCTATTGACACGGTTGAAGCCTATTCTCAATTGCTTAACAGGCAGTATAGACTACAAAATGCCAGAAATGAGTATTTCGCAGCTACTCAATTCTTAAGCGCATTTCTTTGGAGTGAGGATGGATTTCCCATGGTTTTGGATGAGCAAACTATCCCTGAAAATCTGGAAATTGATTTGTCTTTAGTCCTAAACCCTGAGGAATTAAGAACTCTGATTGCCAATCATCCAGAACTTCAATTGGTAGATTACGAATTGGCGGGCTTGGAAATCGACAGAAAACTCAAGGCGCAGTCGCTTTTGCCAGTGGTTAAGCTTAAGTACAATTTCTTGGTTGAGACCTTTGACGGATTTCAGGAAGCACCGTTTTTTGAGAACAATTACAAATTTGGGCTTTCAGTTTATACTCCATTGCTTTGGAGAAAAGCTCGAGGTTCTTTAGGGTTAGCAAAAGCTAAAATTGACTTCAAACAAAACTCCAGAGACATCAAAGCATTGGAACTTAGAACCAAACTAGAAGCTGAGATTAATAACTTCTCTGCTTTGAGTACACAGGTTCAGGTCTTTTCAGAAAATGTATTCAGTCTTCAAAGATTATTGGATGCCGAAATCCGGAAGTTTGACATGGGAGAGAGTAGTTTGTTCTTGGTCAATGCCCGTGAGGTTTCGGTCTTTGACTCGAGACTGACTTTGAACCAATTAATTGCAAAAAGGAAAGTTGCTGTAGCCAAGGCAAGGTTTGCTGCGGGTATAGGATTTGAATAATTAAAAAAGAATATGCCAGCTTATATTATTGTTGAAGTTGATATTACCGATCAGGCTCAGTATGAGGAGTACAAAAAATTAACTCCTGCCACTGTTGAAAAATACGGAGGGAAATTTGTGCTTCGAGGGCAGCCTGTGGAAGCGCTTGAAGGCAAATGGAATCACGATAGATTGGTGATGTTGCAGTTCCCAGATGGGAAAAGTGCAAAAAGTTGGTACAATTCAAAGGAATATCAAGAAGCAAAGGAAATTCGATCAAAAGCAGGCTCAGCCAAATTTTTTCTTATCGAATCTGAATAATTGGCATTTTTATTGGTGTGTAATACAAATAAATGGATTTGAGTTATCTAATCGCCTCAAATCCATTCAAAATATTTGTTTCACATAACCATAAAGTTCAATCATCTTTAAAAATTATTCAAATGAAAAAGAATTACTTCTTTGCTAAGAGTTTTTTAATTCTAGCAGCATCGTCCTTAATCGTAACGTCCTGTATGACAGATACAGAGGGTCCTTTAGAAGAATCAATACTAACTGAGAAAGCTCTGGAAGTTACTGATTCAGAAGGTGGTGAGAATTTGAGAAAAGGTAAAACTCTAAAATACCAAGAGAAATTTATTAATGAAATTGAGCTTCAGTTTATTGGTTCTGCTTTATTTCTACCAGGAGAAGGTACAGGCAACGCGACTTTTATGGGTAAAGCAAAATCTTATATTAATCAAATGGTAGTTTCTGAAAATCAGTCAATAGGAGCACCAGTTAGTTTGATTTATGAAAATGACCTAAAAGATTTAGGTATTGAAAATTTGCCTGATAACGTTCACTCAGTAACTGTAGACAAAAAGGGTAATGCAATATTTTTTAGCACCCCTGAAAATAATGCCGTAGAAGTAAATGATGAACGGACTGAATTTTCTGCAATAGTATTTATTATTGGTGGTACAGGGATATTTAAAGATGCAAGCGGAAAAGGCATTGTAAATGGTTTTTATAATCCCAATACTTTCATTGGTGAAACTGTTTTGTCTGCGGATATTACTTTCAATTAAATTATTATTTGTTCGAACAAGGCGGCCTCGGTCGCCTTTTTTTATGCCCTGAAATGGATTCCGCTATTTTTTATATTGAAGAAGGGGGACTTTCGGTCGCTATTTTCTAATTTGGAAGACATACCAACCAATTCTCTTTTTCATGAATAAAATAATCACTCTGGGAGAAGTGATGCTGCGGTTATCTCCGGCAGATAATAGAAGATTTGCTCAGGCTAATTCTTTTCAAATAGATTTTGGAGGCTCAGAAGCAAATGTCGGGGCAGCTTTAGCTTACTGGGGAGAACATGTTTCCCATGTGACAGCCTTTCCAGATGATGAATTGGGTAAAAGGGCTGTATCCGAATTACGAAAAAGTGGCTTGGATACCAGTTTAATAAGCTTTTTGCCCGGAAGATTGGGCTTGTATTATTTGGAAAATGGGAGTTTACAAAGAAGCTCAAAAATCATCTATGATCGATTCGGTTCAAGTTTTTCGAAATATGATGGAAGCGATAAGAACTGGGAGAAAGAATTAGAAGGAGTTACTTGGGTTCATTGGTCAGGTATCAGTCCTGCTATTTCACAAGAAGCTGCGGATTTAACTTACAGAATTCTGAAAATAGCCAGAAGCAAAAATATTGAAGTATCGGGGGATATTAATTATAGAAGTAATCTCTGGCAATATGGGAAAATGGCGCATGAAGTAATGCCTGAGTTAATTGAGCTTTCTTCAGTTTTGATAGCAGGAACCAGAGATTTTAATCAATGCTTAAACAAGGACTTTAATGATTTTAGTGAGGCTAAAGCCTATGCTTTTGAAAAATACCCTCAGTTGAAGTTCATCGCCAAAACCAATAGAAAAACTCATTCAGCCAGCCACAATTCTTTAGATGCAGAACTTCACAGTAAGGAGCAGGTTTGGAATTCGAAAAATTATGAGGTGAATCCCATATTAGACCGGGTAGGTACAGGTGATGCATTTGCTGCCGGATTAATTCTTGGCCTCAGAAAAAATGATCCCAAATGGGCAATAGAATTTGGAATGGCTGCAGGAGTCCTGAAACATGCGGTGCATGGAGACTTATTATTATCTTCCATAGAAGAAGTTCAGGAGGTCGCCGACGGCACATCAGGAAAAATCAAAAGATGATATGAGAAACACTGAAAGCCCATTTATCAAACAAATAAATCAGGCAGGACTAATGCCCATTTTTTACCATTCCAGTGAGGAGGTTTGCTTAAGTATTTTGAAGGTTGCTTATGATTCAGGAATCAGGGTCATTGAATTAGTCAATAGGGGTTCGGAAGCAACAAAAATATTTCCTAGCCTTAGGAAATTGGCAAATCAATTACCGGGACTAAGCCTAGGGATAGGAACAATTTATCATCCCTATGAAGCTGAAGAATTTTTAGAAATGGGTGCTGAATTTATTGTCGCTCCGGTAATGAATCCTCGACTTGGGGAGTACTGTAGCCGAAACGATGTGCCTTGGGTTCCTGGGTGTGGAACAGTTACTGAGATTTGGCAAGCTCAAGAACTGGGAGCAGAGTTGGTGAAAATCTATCCGGCAAACTTGCTCACTCCAGAATTTGTCCCTGCTGTGCATGCGGTCTTACCAAAAATTGAAATTATCCCAACCGGCGGAATTGAACCTACATTGGAAAGTATCAAGCCTTGGTTTGATGCAGGTGTACTCTGTGTGGGAATGGGCTCTCAATTAATTCGAAAAGACTGGGTTCAATCCGGCAATTATGAGCAGCTAGGCAAAGCTTTTAAGCAGGCGGTTAATTTGGTCGAACAAATCAAGTCATAGAATAACATGGGCTTTGATTTTATTTTTTTGCAATAAATTGGGTTTCCCAATTTAAGATTGACAATCATCAAAAATCAAGATTAATCCTTCCTTTAGGATTACTTCGTATTTTATTTCCTAATTTGGATTTTCTTAGGCTTTATCACCTTCAGAAAATTTTATTTAGCCTTAATCTCCCTTGAGTTTAAAACTTTTTAAGGTTTCTAAACTTAAGGTAATGTGTTTTATCCCTAACGAGTAAATTGAAATGAGTCTTTACAATTCAGCAATTATCATATTTCAAAAAAATGCCCAAAAAGGAAGAGTAAAAACCCGACTTGCGGCAACTATTGGAGATGAAGAAGCTTTAAAAGTATACCGCCTTCTTACAGAATATACCCATCAGGTATGCCTTGAATTAGATTGTCCAAAGTTTCTTTATTTTTCAGATTTTATCACAGATTCAGAGAGCAGGGATCATTACGAACTGAGAGTTCAAGATGGAAAAGATCTCGGAGAAAGAATGAAAAATGCCTTTGAAGCGTTATTTGAAGCTGGATACGAAAAAATATTAATCTTAGGAACTGATTGTGCTGAATTGGATGCGACAATTTTGAAAAAAGCATTCAAAGATCTCAAAAATGAGGAGGTCGTAATTGGACCGGCTAGAGATGGTGGGTACTATTTATTAGGCATGTCAAAATTTGTTCCTGAACTTTTTGAAGATATGCCTTGGAGTACCAAAGATGTGGCTCCAGAAACTATGAAAAGGTTGAATGAACTTTCTATCCCTTTTACAACGCTACCTACACTATCTGATGTGGACAACGAAGCGGATTGGGAACGTGTTAAAGGAAAGTTTGTATTTCAGGGGTAATTGATCAAGAACATGTGTACCAAGCGTCTAGATGCAATGATCAGGTCTATTTTCTTCCTTTTATTATTGCAAATATTTCTTTTTACCAATTCCTATAGTCAATCTGTCCAGGAAAAGCGTCAGTTTGAAATCAAAGTGGCAGGAATTAAAATCGGTGATTTGGAAGCTCAACAAGTCAAAGAAAATTTAAACACGAATTATAGCCTTAAGAGTAGTGTGAGCTTTTGGTTTTTCGGGAAGTTATTCGTGGACTTTTTAATCAATGCAAAATATGGAGAAGACAGATTGTTGAATTCAATTGCAGACCTTAAATCTAATAGGGGTGAGTTTTTATCTACAATTATCTGGAAAAAGAATTTCTATGAAGTAGATGCAAATACTTATAAATTCGAAAACACAGATCCTGTCAAGGAATCAATTGACCTTTCTGTCAGCAAGCTCTATTTCAAAAAACCCAAGCACAATCAATTATTAATATCTGAAACATATGGCTTGGTTAGTCTAGTCAAAGAAGTTGAACCGAATGTGTTCGAAATAGAAATAGATGGCAACAGAAATCAATTTCATTACAAGGGTGATGAATTGGATAAAGTAATTATCCAAAACCCCATAAAAAACTATGTAATCCAGAGAGTGTATTGAGCGAAGAGAATTCTTGTATGTTTTTATCCATCATCATCCCAATTTACAACGAAGAAAAAAATCTAAAGGAATGCTTCCTTTGTTGATTCAAAATTCTCCCAAATCGGATAGAGAAATCCTGGTAGTAGATGCAGCAAGTACCGATCAAAGTAAAGAGGTATGTCATCAACTGGGAGTAAAATATATTCTGGCTTCAGAAGCCTCTAGAGCAGCTCAAATGAACAAAGGGGCTGCTGAAGCTAAGGGTTCGGTATTGTATTTTGTGCATGCGGATTCTAGACCAAAAGAAAGTTTTTTTGAGGATATTTCTTTAGCTATTTCCGGTGGAAAAAAAGCGGGTTGTTATCGCTATAAGTTTGATTCAGATAGTTGGATGCTAAAAATCAATGGTTGGTTTACCCGATTCAATGGCCTGTTTGCAGGGGGTGGGGATCAGACCTTATTCATCCAAAAAAGCTTTTTTGAAGAATTGGAAGGATTCGATGAAGAATACTGTATCATGGAGGATTTTGATTTGGTCAAAAGAATCAAGGCAGTTTCAGATTTTCATATCATTCCCAAATCAATAATAGTTTCCGCTAGGAAATATGACGAAAACAGCTGGTTAAGGGTTCAAATAGCCAATTTGGTTGCATTTGCATACTTCCTGATGAAATATCCGCCGTCTAAAATTAAATCTGCTTATTTCCAATTATTAAAACATCGATAGGAGCTCTTATGACAGGTTATTCAATCAATGGAATTCAGCAAGTAGGTATTGGCGTAGAAAATGCAACCGAGGCCTGGAAATGGTACAGAAAAGCATTTGGCATGAACGTGCCTATCTTTGAGGATAAGGCAGAAGCCAAGTTGATGACTCGCTATACTAGTGGGAAGGTGCATAGTAGACATGCCATTTTAGCCATGAATATGCAAGGGGGAGGCGGTTTCGAAATTTGGCAATACGAATCCAAAAAACCACAAAAAGCAGACTTTGATCTTGATTTTAGAAACCTTGGAATTTTGGCTGTTAAAATTCGATGTAGACAAATTGAAGGCTGCTTTAATCATCTGAAGAAAATAGGAGCTCAAATATTGACTGAGCCTTGTAAAGATCCTCTGGGAGTTTCACACTTTTTCATCAAAGATCCATTCGGAAACACATTCGAGCTAAGAGAAAATTCTTCCTGGTTTAGTCAGTCGGAAGCCTTAACTGGAGGTGTTTGTGGCGTAACTATTGGCACCAGCTCCATTGATCAGTCACTTTCATTGTACCAAAACCTTTTACAGCATCCTCATCAACTTTTGGATCAAACTGAAAAATGGGAAGACCTACCAACCCAGAAGTTAGATTCTGCTTCATTTAGACGGGTTTTTCTTCAGAATAATCAAAGTCCTACTGGAGCATTTGGCAAACTTCTCTGTCAAAATCAGATTGAATTGCTCGAATATCAAGGGGATAAAGGAGTTCCAGTATTTGAAAATCGAGATTGGGGAGACCTGGGCTTTATCCATGTTTGCTTTGATGTGAATCAAATGGATGAACTCAAATCCAAAAGTCAGGATATGAATTTGGCCTTTACAGTGGATAGCCAGAATAATTTTGACATGGGAGAGGCCGCAGGAAGGTTTTCATATTTAGAAGACCTTGACGGTACTTTGATTGAATTTGTGGAGACTTACCGTGTACCTATTTTTAAAAAACTGGGACTTTATTTCAAACTCAAGGAAAATCAAAAGCCTTTACCAAATATTATGGTAAAGGCCTTAGGATTGAATAGGGTCAAAGATTAGTGAATATTCACTGAAATTCTTTTGGCGAGTTCAACTAGCCTATTGGCATAACCTGC
Organism: Algoriphagus sp. UBA3586; assembly: GCF_002376385.1. Classification (NCBI taxonomy): domain Bacteria; kingdom Pseudomonadati; phylum Bacteroidota; class Cytophagia; order Cytophagales; family Cyclobacteriaceae; genus Algoriphagus; species Algoriphagus sp. UBA3586. The sequence continues at coordinate 152,313 of NZ_DFMT01000012.1, forward strand.
TTCGTTGTCATACCAGCCTACTATCTTCACCAAGTTGCCTTTAGAAGAAGTAAGCGCTGCATCTAAAATGCAGGAGTATGGATTGCCAATAATATCCATGGAGACGATGGGATCTTTCTCCACCTGAATGATTCCTTTTAAGTTACCTTGGGCAGCCTTCTCAAATGCAGAATTAATCTCTTCAACGGATGCCTCTTTTTCCAAAGAAATTATCAAATCCGTCAAAGAACCGTCAGGAACTGGAACTCTCATGGCAGATGCTTCGATTTTTCCGTCCAAAGCAGGCATGACACGGTCCAAAGCCTTTCCTGCATTGGTGGTGGTAGGAATGATGCTATATGCAGCAGCGCGGGCTCTCCTGAGGTCTCTATGAGGTGCATCATGGAGGTTTTGATCATTGGTATAGGAGTGAACAGTGGATGCATAGCCTTTCACTATTCCAAAGTTCTCTTCCAAGACCTGGACCATCGGAGCAAGGCAATTTGTGGTACAAGATGCGTTGGAAATGATTTTCTCTTCTCCTGTAAGAATAGAATCATTCACACCCAGTACCACCATTTTAATACCCGGATCCTGAGAAGGTGCTGAAATAATGACTTTCTTAGCACCTGCATGAAGATGCTTTTCAGCATTTTCTCTGTCGGTAAATCTACCTGTGCTTTCTATAACCACATCAATATCCAATTCCTTCCAGGGAAGTTTGTCAGGAGATGATTGGCTGAGTAATTTGATTTTTTGATCACCAACATTCAGGATGGATTGATTGACCGATATCTCTAAATCCAACTTTCCATGTATGGAGTCATATTTCAGCAAATGAGCGATGGCTTTATCATCTGCCAAGTCATTGATTGCTATTAATTCAAAGTCGGGATTTTCTATTAAAAGTTTTGCAGTATACCTTCCTATTCTTCCAAAGCCATTGATGGCAATTCTCGTCTTGGGTTTATATGACATGAGTCTATTTATTGAATCGTAAAATTAGAAAAAGGATTACAGGGATTGAAATGAAATTTTAATTGCTTTGGTTCAGGTTTTTAGGTGAAATACAGAAGAAATTTTTGTGGGCACTTTGCTATTCTAAAACCAAGCCTCTATATTTGCACAACATTTCAGGAAAGGACGTTTTCTGAATCTTTTAATGGTCCGTTCGTCTAGGGGTTAGGACGCATCCCTTTCACGGATGAAACACGGGTTCGATTCCCGTACGGACTACTATATTGCTGATTATCAAGTGACTAGCTTGATTTGAGAATTTAAGATTTTCATTCATAATCAGTGCAACTTCTTGATAATTTTTCAACCCCAAATGGTCCGTTCGTCTAGGGGTTAGGACGCATCCCTTTCACGGATGAAACACGGGTTCGATTCCCGTACGGACTACCAAAGTAACTCGTTTACTGAGTTTAAAAGCATTTTTGTTTTATGGTTGTTAGTGGTTAAAGTGAACAAAATCCCGACTTCTGGTCGGGATTTTTGTTTTACAGCATTTTTGATCAACGGAAAATACTCCCTTAATCATTTTGATTATTTTGCATTTGTCAAACCTATTATTTGTCAATATGCATCAATCCCAAAACCTATTTTCCAATTTGATAGCTTTGCTTCTAATTGGAACTGTCACCTTATCCTCCTGTAAAAAAGAAGAGCCGGTTGATTTAAGGATCAAAACTTTTACCCTAGAGCAACTCAGTCCTCAAGCTGAAGCGGCAAGAGCTCAAATTAATCCTGTTCTCAAAGATGGTCTCAAGCTCTCTATTTGGGGAGTTGATTCCTTGGTATATGACCCAATTTCAATTCATATCAATGATCAGGGGGAATTATTTTATTCCAGAACAAACCGACAGAAAAATTCTGAATTTGATATTAGAGGTCATCAGGATTGGGAAATCAGATCCATTGCCTTGCAGAATATTGAAGACAAAAGAGCATTTCTAAGAGCTGAATTATCTCCAGAAAGAAGTGAGTTCAACACTTGGTTAGAAGATTTGAATGGTGACGGTTCCCATGATTGGAGAGACATGACTGTGGAAAAGGAGCATATCTATAAATTAAAAGATACTGATGGAGATGGGCTTGCAGATTTTTCACAATTGATCTTAGAGGATTTCAACGATGAGGTGACTGATGTAGCCGGAGCTGTGATGATGGGCGAAGATGCGCTCTATGTTGGTGTGGGACCTGATATGTGGAGATTGGTTGACAAAAATGGAGATGGTATCATGGACGATAAAACCTCCATTTCACATGGCTATGGGATTCATATTGGATTTGGAGCTCATGGGATGTCAGGATTGGAAATGGGGCCTGATGGCCGTGTTTACTGGGGAATTGGAGACATTGGTTTTAATGGAAAAGGACCAGATGGCCAGGAATGGAAATATCCGAATAGAGGAGTTATAGCTAGGGCTAATCCAGATGGCTCTGATTTTGAAATTTTTGCCATGGGTGTCAGAAATACCCATGAATTTGTTTTCGATGCGCATAATAATTTGATTTCCGTTGACAACGATGGAGATCATCCTGGAGAAAAAGAAAGATTGGTCTACCTGACTAACGGCTCCGATACTGGCTGGAGAATCAACTGGCAATTTGGAAAATATCGTGATCCCGATAACAATGCTTATAAGGTTTGGATGGATGAGCGCTATTTTATTCCCCGCTGGGAATCTCAGGCAGCCTTTATTACTCCACCCATTGCCAATTATGTATCCGGGCCAACAGGTATGGTTTTCAACCCAGGATCTGGTTTAGGCCCCAAATGGAAGGATCATTTCTTTGTAGTTGAATTTGTAGGAAATGCTGCCAACTCAGGTATTCATGCGTTCACTTTGGAACCTAAGGGAGCGAGTTTTGAACTGAAGTCAACGGAAAGAATATTGTCCGGGGTTTTACCTACAGGAATGGATTTTGGTCCGGAAGGATCATTGTATTTTGCTGATTGGGTTGATGGATGGGGTACCAAAAACTATGGACGAATTTGGAAATTGGAAGATGAAGAGGCTATTAACTGGGAGCTACAAAAAGATACTGAAAAGGAGCTTAAGGCCGATTTCAAGAAATTAAAGGAATCTGAATTACAAAGCAGACTGTTTCACCAAGATTTGAGAGTTCGAAGAAAGTCTCAATTCGAATTAGCCAAAAGAGGAGAGAAGGGTGCAAAGGTTTTTGAGACAGTTCTGAAAGATCAATCGAACCAATATGCCAGAATCCACGCGATAGTAGGCTTGAGTCAATTAGCAAGAATGGAGTCAATGGACTATGCGAATGCGATTGTTCCATTTTTAAAAGACAAAGATCCTGAAATCAAAGCCCAATCAGCTAAATGGTTAGGAGATATTCGCTATAAAAAAGCAAGCAAGGAATTAATTGCCAACCTAAAGGATTCTAATGCAAGAGCTCAGTTTTTTGCGGCAGAGGCATTGGGAAGAGCCGCCGAAAAAAGTGCTACTGAACCATTAATTCATCTTTTGGAACAAAATAGTGATGAAGATGCCTACCTCAGACATGCTGCAAGTTTGGCATTAGCCAGAATAGGTGAAGAAGCTAAAATCACTGCCTTATCCAATCATCCCTCGGCAGCTGTTAGAATGGGAGCTGTTTTGGCTTTAAGAAGATTAGAAAGCCCTGGTTTAGCTAATTTCTTACAAGACTCGGAGGAGTTAATCGTAACTGAAGCTGCGAGGGCGATTCACGATGATTTTTCAGTAACGGAAGCTATGCCAGCTTTAGCAGCACTTTTGAATCAAACTCCATTTACGAACGAGCCATTGGTTAGAAGAATTATTAGTGCAAATCAGCGAATTGGCGGAGAAGAACAGTTAAATCATGTACTGTCCTATGTTTCCAGGAGCAATGTGCCAGAATCCCTCAAATTGGAGGCTATAGCTGCAGTTGGAACTTGGGTTAAACCATCTCTTGTAGATAGAGTGGATGGAAGATTCCGTGGAGAGGTTAAAAGAGAAGGTTCTTTATTTCGTGAAAAAAGTAAGGATGTATTGATCGCTGGCTTATCAAGTTCTCAGATGGAAGTTAGGAAGGAAGCTGCCAAAGCCATTGGTAAGTTAGGAATTCAAGAGGCATCGGAAGCCCTCTTAGCCAAATTAAAAACTGACCCTTATGAATCAGTGAAAATAGAAGCACTCACAGCCTTAGAAAGAATGAAGGCTACTGAATTAGCTCAAGCTATTACTTTGGCCATGAAAGACAGCAATCAAGGGGTCAGAGTTGCAGGCTTGGGCTTACTTTCCCAAACGTCAATTCCAGCTGAGCAAAAGGTTAGCCTCTTGATGGATATTATTGATAAAAGAACAAGTCCGGAAAAGCAAAGGGCTTTATTAACTCTAGGAAGCATGGAAAACAGCGCTTCGTTTAAGGAATGGAATTCCATTTTGGCTTCCTTCTCTAAAGGTGATTTACCAAGTAGCACTTGGATTGAATTAGAAGAAGCTATCGATGCAACATCATCCAATGAATTGAAATCTCAGTTTAACAAAATGCTGGAGCAAAAGACCGGAGGAGAGTCATGGAAACTCTATGCTGGAGCCTTGGCAGAAGGAAATGTACGGGCCGGGAGATCTATTTTCTTTCAAAACCAGACTGCGCAATGTATTCGTTGCCATGCGTATGATGACATGGGTGGAAACGCTGGTCCTAAGTTAAATGGAGTGGCCAATAAATTAAGTCGAGAGGAATTATTGATTGCGCTAGTAGAGCCTAGTAAAAGAATAGCTCCTGGTTTTGGTTTTATTACATTGGAATTAAAAAATGGAGAAAGCATAACTGGCACTTATTTGGGAGAGAGTCAAGCTGGAGTAACTATTAAAGTTGGATCCAACCCTGAAAAAACCTATTCGGAAGCAGAGATTCAAAGCAAAAAATTAGCATCGTCAAGTATGCCAAATCAAGGAGAACTTCTCAGCAAGAGAGAAATCAGGGATTTGGTGAGTTTCTTAAGTACTTTGAATAAGGAAGAAGAGTAGGTTAGAAGTCTGAATGCTGAAGTGTGAAAGCTGAAAAGTGTGTACATCCCTAAATAACGTTG
>NZ_DFMT01000037.1:0-17849 GCF_002376385.1 Algoriphagus sp. UBA3586
AAACCTTAGAATACAGGCAGGCGGGCGGTTCCGAGTAAATTGAAAGTTTAGTATCTTTAAAAAGTTAGGAGTAGGTTGGAAGAGGAAGGCTCCAAAAGCCTGCCTGGCGTCAGACAGGCCCGCCGTCTCCAAGCTGAATCCCGTTACAGTCAACAAATTAATCCGAACCTAACATGAAAAATAATATTGTACTTTTTGCCTTAATCGGATTAATAAATACTTCCATATGCTTTGCCCAAGATGTTCATATCAAAATCGGAGTGAAGGACAGTATTTATTCTGAAATTTTAAATGAAAATAGAAATCTAATTGTATCGCTTCCTGAAGATTATCAATCCTCAAACAAATTATATCCAACTCTTTTTCTTCTTGATGGGAACGAAACCTCACTTTTGAATACCATTGTGATAACCCGTTATCTCCGAGCAGAAATAATAATCGTGGCAATTCTCAATACAGACCGAGATAGAGACATGATGCCATTGAGCACGCCAACCTACAAAGTGGATAATCCCGGAGCAGCCCATTTTCTTTCCTTTTTAGAAAAAGAACTTATACCGCACATCGATAAAGAATATCGCTCAAATAGACAAAGAACAATCCGAGGCACATCTCTCAGTGGGTTATTTGTCATGTATGCATTTTTAGAAAGGCCAGAATTATTTCAAAACTATATTGGAAATAGCGCCGGCTGGTATGCAGATATGGATCCTTTTTTCAGTGATCTAGCCGATAATGCGTTCAAAAACAAAGAACGTTTTCTTGGTAAGAAATTATTTGTGGCAAACTCATTGGTTGATTCCTTTGATCCTAACAAAGAAGTTCACTTGGCCATGCTTGAATTTGCTGAAAAAGTTGAATTGGAATTAGGTGCTAACTTTTCATTCAAGTACGTTACTTATGATAATTATGGTCACGTACCCTATCCAAGTTTTTATGATGGGCTGAAATACATCTTAGGAGATAATTATGAAAAACTGCTCCTTACGATATATAACTGCAATTAGTGCCAATTCTCCTTGGCCATATTTCATTCTGAATTAATATTTTTTGTGCTAAACAAAAATTGCCCAAATACTGCCGGCTATTGGAAATTGACGTGGATTTAGAATAAAAGAAATTCCTTATCTTGAGGGAGTTAGGAGCAGGAAAAAAAGGAAAAGACTTTGAATATGATATTTTCCTAAGACTGTCTAGATGCCTAATCCTTTCAAAACACTCTCAGACCAATTTTAAACCTAAACAAATTAATATTCTCCTCTATGTCAACTATAGAAAAGAAAATTATCCAGCGATCAATCCTACTTGTTTGCTTACTTTTCACCACCACACTTGCATTTGGACAAGATCAAATAAAAGCTGAAACTGCTCTGAAAAGTGGCAGTCCCGCAGATGATTTGCCTCCATATATCAAACTTGTAAGCGGTTTTGGTGAGCGCCCGGATTGGTCTCATGACGGCCGATTTATTCTTTTCTTAGACAAACCCATGGGGGAAGTATATGAAATGGAGCTGGCAACCGGAGTAGTACGCCCAAAAACCAGACATTTCAACCATTATGGTTTTACCAGGGCCATGTATTTATCCAATGGAGATATTCTCCTCGCAGGTCCTAAGGAGCTTTTTGATCCAACTATCGCAGAGGAAAGAGATATTGCGCGTGACATGACATGGTTGTATGTGCTGGATAAAAGTGGTCAGAAGCCCCCAGTTCCTTTGAATACTCTCTGTGCTGAAGGTCCTGCTGTTTCCAGAAATAGGTTGAGAATTGCTTGGACACATCGAGATCGCCAGTTGCCTGAACTCGGAAAAAACCGGGCTAAGCTATTGATGGCCGAAATAGTTTATGAAGATGGAATTCCCAAATTATCCAGCGAACGAGTGATTTTTGATTCAAAGCAGTTGCCATTTTCTTTAGGCCATGCAAGCCTTGAAACTCAAAGTCTTGTTCCTCCACACGACACCCAAGTAACCTTTTCAGTCTATACCATCAATAATGGAAATAATACGGACGTCTATATGGTAGATAGCGAAACCGGAAATTATAGAACCATCACTAATTCTCCCTGCTGCTATGATGAGCCGGAAGGAATATTCCCTGATGGTTTGCACACATTGGTTGAGCATGGTAACTCTGAAAAAAATGCTTGGCCTTTACTGGATCTGTATAAATTGAAATTAGATGGGTCAGGAGAAATGCAAAGATTAACCCATTTCACCAACTATAAGGGCTACAAGGCCAATCAAGGAGTAATATCCGATGACGGAAAGTATATGTGTTTTCAGATCGGAAAAGACAATACCGAGCCGGGTGTGGGTTTTGGATTTTTGATTATGGATTTGGAAGAAGCCGCAAAACACTTGGAGGGTTTCAAGACCTATGATCAATAATGATGGTAATGTGAGGTAGAAAACTGAATGGTCTGATCCATAATTATTTTGAAAAAAATAAATCAAATGAATGCTGAATCTGATTAGCCGGAAGTTTACTATCGCATAGAACTTCAACCCATCCTCCATTTACATAGACTTTCATTCATGAACGGCTTAAGGATCGAAGAAATAGCTGAAAGTGACATCCCCAAAGTCACTGAATTGATGATTAGACTCTGGCCTGAATGTAGCTATGAAGAGGAGTCCTTGAACTGTCAAAAAATTATCGATTCACATAATCAAACAATTTTTTCAGCTAAGCAGGGCTATAATCTTTTCGCATTTGTCCACCTTTCCCTGAGAACTGACCATGTAGAAGGATGCAGTAACTCTCCCGTAGTTTATGTAGAAGGACTTTTTGTAGAGCCACCATTCAGAAAACAGGGAGTAGCCAAAGCTTTACTCAAAAAAGCGGAAGAATGGGGCAAGGATAACAATTGCAGCGAAATTGCCTCAGACGCGGAGATACAGAATAATGAAAGCCTAGCTTTCCACAAATTAATTGGTTTTAAAGAAATCAATAGAATCGTCTGTTTTTCAAAAAAAATTTCTTAACATACGAAAGAGAAAGACTAATTTTATTCAACTGAAAGCCCTATTCTGATTAGTTAGCTTGAGTATATTTTTTTCAACATATTCAATTTCATTAGAGAGTCCAGCCTCTCTTTTTAGAAAATTTTTGAGCTAAATTGGAAAGTCTTCGTCATTGAATTTTCTTTTTTTTGGGCATGATACAGGATTATGATGTGATAAGCTGCAAAGGACTTCCTCTCTTTGAAAAAGCGCGGATCAAGGCTCCTTTCAGCTACAGTACTCAACTGGAAGAGCGCGCTTGTTTCTTCTATGTACTCGACGGAAGTTATGAAACCATTGATCCCTTTGGGACAGTCGTCTTGGACTCCAAAGAGGCTTTGATTAAGAGATGTGGGCAACATATTTCAAAGTATATCAAGACACCCGAGAAAAGCCAATGTGAAGCGGTTGTCATTTACTTTTATCCTGAAATCATAAAAGAGGCCTACAAAAATGAAATCCCCGATTTCCTTACCGATTCAAAAAAAGCACTTCCTCCAATTCGATTCTCCTCCTCAGATTTGATCGATAGCTTTATCAGTAATCTTATGATCTATTTTGAAGAAAAAAATCTGATGGACGATGAGCTGGCAATAATAAAGCTAAAGGAAATAATTCTGCTTCTTTTAAAGACCGAGCAACAACCATCCGTGTTAAGATTCTTTTCGGATATTTTCTTCCCCAGTAAATTAAAATTCACCTCGATTATCGAAAACAATCTTTACTCAAGGGTAACCATAGATCAGCTGGCTTTCTTATGCGGTATGAGTGTTTCCAGTTTCAAGCGGGAGTTTAACAAACAATACCAAGAAAGTCCAGCCAAGTATTTGAAAAGGCGAAAACTTGCCCATGCTGCCAAACTTCTGACTACTTCATCCGATAGAATCAGTGACATAGCTTACGATTGTGGATTTGAAGATGTCACTACTTTTTCCAATGTTTTCCGACTGGAATTCAATATTTCACCTTCTGATTATCGAAAGAGCCAAAACACAAATTCTTTGAACCAAAGCGGAAAATGATCCCCGGCCAGACCCTAGATATTTGTACTGTTCATTAAACATAAAAACACAGTACAATGGAAAAAACAATCGTAACAGTCACACTTCCAATACCTATGGATAAGGCATGGGAAGTAATCGGTGCAGTAGGAGGCGTGGATACTTGGTCTCCCATCATCAAAAGTTGTAGAATAGAGTCCACCCGTGAGGGAGGATTAAAACGCTACTGCAGTGCAGAACAAGGAGAGTTGATCGAAAAGATCTTGCTTTTGGATCATCAAAATCATGTGCTCAGCTACGCCATCACGGAGCAGCCTATCCTCCCAGTCAGTTCTTTAGTCAGTACCATAGAAGTTTCCGGAGATGACTTTCAGGCGGTGATTAAAACCACCTCCACATTTGAAGTCAATGATGGCGCTAATCCTGTAGAAATTAAATCAATGATCGAACAGATCTATACGGGAAGCTATGCAGGCATCGCTGCTTTGGTTACTCAGGCAGCTTAACATCAAATTTCATCCCTAACGACTCATTCTTCAAAAAGTCCCTTTCTAATGACTTAAGTCCTGCTTTTGGGTTTAATGCATAGAAGGGAAAACAGTAGATACGTCAATAACTCACAAATCAAATTTTAAAAAACATGAAAATTCTAAGCATATTATCCACCTTATTTATTCTTTCCCTATCCTATATATTCGGGGCTACCGAAGAAAAAACCGGAGAGATCACCTTCAAAAAAGGAACACTTGTAGAAGTAGCACTTTTGACCATTCAACCTGGAAAAGAAAGTCAGTTTTACGAAGAGTATTTCTCACAGGCCTTACCACTTGCTCCAAAATATGGCGCAAGGCCCATTGGCTCATTCATGGTAGAAAAAAGAGATCAAGGGAATAGTCCAGCACAAATGGTTATCTTCTTCGAATGGGAGAGTCTAGAAAAAAAGCGGGCTTTCGAGAAGGATTTTGATTTTCTCAAGATCGTTAATATCCGGAATGACGCATTGAGCTTCTTGAATACCGGGTACTTCCAGGTGGACAAAGACATTACTTATTCATTGAAAGAAAGCGGCACTTATGAGTTTGCAGCCTTGTGGTTGGATCCTAATAATGCCCCAAAACTGGAGCAGTATTTTCAGGCGGTTTTGCCCTTGGCATCTGATCCAAAAATTCAGTTTGAATTGATCGCTCAGTTATCTAGTCTAGGCGTTGAGGACAAGAACTATCATCCAAACATCATTTTCTTTTCGGAGTGGAAAAAGGGAATGGAAGGCAGAAATGAGTTGGCTACAAGAAAGGAATTCAAAGACAATTTGCATCTTCGGGAAACTGCCAGCCCTTATAAAGATTTATTATTGATCAAGCCAATCCTGAATTAAATAGAAGCCCTTAGTAACTACTAGGCAAATCAAAAAAGAAAGCAAGGGATATCTTGCTTTCTTTTTCTTTTTATAGCCATTTCCAAATTGAGATTGATTAAATCACCAACTAATTATAAAAGAGAGGACCGATTTTCAAGTTGGAAATACGGAAAGGACCAATGCTGTCTTATGATTGCTAATTTGTGAAAAAAATGGATTTTATGATTAAAAGTGACTGAAGCTTTAAAGAATTCAATCAAAATTGAACTTTGAAAAGTGCCGTTTTTGGGTAAGTTCGGCCATGGAATTCAAAGAATTTCCAGCGATATTTAAGTGATATGAAACAGGAAACATGACTGAATCACAATTAAACTAGCTTTAGACTATAAGATCCCATGGAAAAAGAAGACCTCTTCAAGCTGACAGATGAAGAACTATTGATCGAAAAAAAGAAGTATCGAAAAGGGCAACTATTCAATGCAGTGGCCATTGGTTTTTTGGCTGGAATCCTGATTTTTGGTTTCGGGGCTTGGGCTCTTTCTTCTGATAAAAAGCCGGGGTTTTTGATACCCATGATTTTCCCGATAATCTTTATTTACCGATTGGTAAAAACCCCAAATAAAAATACAGCCTTGCAGGAGGTTTTGCGTGAGAGAAATCTCATTTAAGTAACTTCTATTTCTCCTTTGATAGGAATTGAAATTACAAAAAAGTTTAGGATAGAAACCTTACGTAATAATGCAACAGATTCATTTAAAAAAAGTCCTCCAATTACTTTTTTACAGCTTTCTTTTCATCATTCTGATTGGGAAAATCTCAGGCTGGATTTGGGGTTTTGATAATGAATACGATGGTATGATTAATTTAGGGACGTTTGTATTAATTGGAGCAGCTTATATTTCAGCTGCTATTGCTTGGAATTCTAATCTCTATAGATGGATATTCCTGATATGCGGAATCTATCTAATTGTGATGAATTTCTTGGATTTTGAGCTAAAATCAATTCTTGGGATTGCATGCATTTTAACTCCTTTGCTTTTGTCAAGAATTTCTTCAGAAAAGCCGAATCAATTCATTGAAAAATAAAAATCCACAGCCCTCCCATTATAATAGTGGAAGGATTCGAAAAACAAATGATAGATAACCTGCCTATTTGGATTGAACTTCTGTTTTTAGCCAGCTTTGGGCTAACGATCGCATTTTTTTACTTTTCAAATGGCAAGCCCTTAAAATTGACTGCTTTCATCCTTGTTTGGTCTCTGGCTCAATCGATTTTAGCATATCTGGGTTTTTATCAAGAAACTCAAGCCTTCCCTCCCCGATTTGGATTGGTAATTCTTCCATCGATAGTTTTTGTTGTCTATGGCTTACTTCCCAAGCAGCAAAAATGGATTGCTGAAAAAAGAGATAGCCTTATCAGCACCCTTTTACATTCCATTCGTATTCCGGTTGAGATAGTGCTTTTTGGGCTTTTTAACCATCAAATGGTACCAAAGTTGATGACTTTTGAAGGCCGGAATTTTGATATTTTAATAGGAATTTCTGCCCCTATCATGGGGTGGTTATTTTTTAAAAAGAAGGTGAATAAAAGTATGATGCTTGCCTGGAATATTATAGGCCTTTGTTTCGTCCTTTTTATCCTGGTCAATGGAATTCTCTCAGCGGAGCTCCCATTCCAACAATTTGGCTTTGAGCAACCCAATCGTGCTGTCAATTATTTTCCTTTTGTTCTTTTACCAGCCACAATTGTTCCTATAGTAATCTGGACTCACCTTTCAGACATCTTTCAACTTGGGAGGAAATTTTAACTCCTGAAGGATTGATACCATAAAATACAAGTTTTTCTCAAGGGTTGTTATCAAAAAAAAGGCAGGTAAAACCCGCCTCTTTCATTTAACCAAACAATCAACCAAATTAACCCTTACGAGTTTTTCTTTAGGTCTTAAATGATAGGTGTCAATTCGCTATCAGACCTGTTAATTTCATCCTCAGAGATTTGGATCATCTCTGAACCTTTCGCTTCACCGATTGAAGTAGAAGTTGGTTTAGTATATTCAAATCGGGCAGTTTGCTGTGCAAGACTGGTTTCAGTTTTCGCTTTCCATACGATTGTCAGTGCCATTAGTAAACCCAGTGCCGCACAGACATTTTTTTGGGTAAATAGTATTGCTTTCATGGCAGTAAATAGTTGGTTTGTTTTCGTATGGTACCTATATGCCAAAAACTGACCCAAACTTAAAAAAGGCCCTAATTCGCTTAATTTTAGGGTTTTACTTCCTGAGTCTGTACGGTTTCGTACAGCAATTCCCCAAGTGCGGACAAAATCCCGAACAAAATTTGGTTGCACCAACAAAACCCTTTTTTAGAATCTTTTAGAAAAATTATGGAGACCTAACCCTTCCAAGAACAATGCTCCTCGGAATTTGCAATTCTGAGGCCCTATCGTAGGATTTGCAATCCGAATAAAATCACCTCTTCAAAATGCAATCACAAGTCCTTCTTCCTTCTGAACTTTGAACCCTGAACTTTCTCTTCCATACCTACGGCATGGAGAAGTCTCATCTATCTATTTCTACCTAGCTCTAATCCCTACGGGATTAATTTTAGCCCAGGCCGTGTTTCCAAAATATCTTACCGAAGGCCATGGAAACTTTGAACTCTGAACCCTGAACTTTTCCTTCCATACCTACGGCATGGAAAAGCACAATACATCTTTCATGACTCTACCAATCTATAATCCCTACGGGATTAAAATTAACCTCTATACCATTCCATAAACACCATCTCTTAAGCATCTCTTAAGCATCTCTTGCTGGCAATTTGATTTCTTCCCAAACAATGATTCAAGATCAGCACTAGGTTCCTCCCTTCCTTAAGTCTAATATCTAAGGCTTCTAAGAAGCTCTTACCAACTTACTACGTGTAAAACATGCGGAACCCATATCGAATTCTGTCGATCAGCAATATTCGTGAAGGAGCGGTGGGTCGTCGTGGCCGCGGGGTGTGGGCTGGTTTGTGGGGGGAAGCTTAGCCACGACAAGGCTTTTGGTTACTTTTTGCCTAAAAAGTAACGAGAGAAAAGATTCTACATAGCTCAATTCCCTACGGGATTTAAATTAGCCCAAGCCGTATTTACAGAATATCTTATCGAAGGCTATGGAAACTTTGAACTCTGAACCCTGAACTTTTCCTTCCATACCTACGGAATGGAAAAGCTCCATATATCTTTTTCTACCTAACTCAAATCCCTACGGGATTAAAATTAACCCAAGCCGTATTTCCAAAATATCTAGCCGAAGGCATATCTTCTTTATCTTAAAAAATATCTTTTCAAATTTTTCGCCAGACAATAATTGAGTTTCTAAAAACCTTCAAAATCCACTTTCTCTCCCAAAACAGCTAAAAACAAAATGCCCCGCAAATCTTTGACTTACAGGGCTGTATCACTAATAATCTATTCTATAACAACTCATTCGCCAAGTTGGCCAATTCAGACCGCTCTCCTTTCTCCAGCTTGATGTGTGCATATAGCGGATGATCTTTGACTCGATCTATCAAATAAGACAAGCCATTGGACTGAGAATCCAAATATGGAGTGTCAATCTGGTGGACATCCCCTGTAAATACAATCTTGGTGTTCTCTCCTGCTCTGGAGATAATAGTCTTAATCTCATGAGGAGTCAAATTCTGAGCTTCATCCACAATGAAGAAGATATTGGACAAGGATCTACCACGTATATATGCCAATGGCTGAATAACCAACTTTTCCTGATTAACCAATTCAGTAATTTTCTGGAATTCCTTATCTGTTTCCTTATACTGATTTTGGATAAACTTCAGATTGTCCCAAAGTGGCTCCATATAGGGGTTCAACTTGGACTTAATATCTCCCGGCAAATACCCGATATCCTTATTCGATAGGGGTACAATAGGTCTGGCCAAGAATATTTGTTTATAATCTCTCCTCTGCTCCAAAGCACCTGCCAAAGCCAGCAAAGTTTTACCCGTTCCTGCTACCCCCTGAATCGAAACCAACCTGATATTCGGATTAGTAATCGCATCCAAAGCAAAAGTCTGTTCGGCATTTTTCGGTTTGATATTATAAGCCAGTTTTTTATCCACTCGCTCCAGGATATTCTCTTCCGGATTGTAATAGGCCAAAACCGAATTTTTATCACTTCTTAGGATATAATAAGCATTGGCTTTTCGCTTACGCGTGCCCAGGACTGTTTTAGCATCAATATATCCTGATTCATAAAGCTTGTTGATAGCCGCCGGATCCACATCATCCAACATATACTTCCCAGTATTTTCGAGCTCATTGATGTTCTTGATCTTACCGGTTTCATAGTCTTCTGCATGGATCTCCAAGGATTTCGCCTTCAACCGCAGGTTGATATCTTTGGAAACCAAAATAACCTTTCGGTTTTTCTCATGCTCTTTCAAATAAAGGGCTGCATTAAGAATCTTATGGTCATTTTTCTCCTCTCCAAAAATCACGTTGGCATTGAGTTTATTCTCCGGATTCATCAATACCCGGAAATTTCCCTTCGTCTTTCCATTCAATGGAGTCCACTCGTGAATCATATGGTCTTGGGAAAGCTTATCCAACAAGCGTATAAACTCCCGAGCCTCGAAATTCTTGGTGTCATTGCCCTTTTTGAACTGATCCAGCTCTTCCAACACAGTAATCGGAATCACCACATCATGTTCGGCAAAATTCATAATGGAATTATGTGCGTACAGGATCACGGATGTGTCCAGCACAAAGATTTTCCGCTCTTTTTCAGCTTTGGCTCTAGGCATGTGCAGGATGTTATTAGTGGTAATAGGTATGATATAAGTTAGAAAAATATCGTTTCCATTCCCTACCTTTTAACAATAATTTATTTACCTGTCGAGCACCTACCTTGCTATTTAATTGACAATCAATCAAATAAAAAAAGGCAGAAAATTGAATTTCTGCCTTTCTCAATTTAATACCAAGACTCTTAATCCAACAAGGCTGCAATATCTTCCTGATCCAGACTTTTCATAAAGCTTTCTTCCGTTGATATCAACTCTCCGGCCAATGCCAGCTTGCGATTTTGAAGAGCCATTATCTTTTCTTCTACTGAGCCTCTACTGATAAATTTGTAGATGATGACTTTATTTTCCTGTCCAATTCTATGCGCTCTGTCTATTGCCTGAGCCTCCACAGCTGGATTCCACCATGGATCCAATAAGAATACATACTCCGCTTTGGTCAGGTTTAAGCCAACTCCACCGGCTTTCAGTGAAATTAAAAAAACCTTCACATCCTCCTGCTCCTGAAATTTTTCTACCTGAGCTTGTCTATCCTTTGTGGAACCATCCAGATAGGAATAGGTGATTCCCTGCTCTTCCAAATATTCTCTGACAATGGAAAGATGTCTCACAAATTGGCTAAATACCAAAACTTTGTGCCCCTCCGAAATAGTGGACTGCAACATGTAGGTAATATCCTCCAATTTTCCGGATTCTCCTTTGTAATCCTCTCGTACCAGTTTCGGGTGATTGGCAATCTGCCTCAATTGAGTCAAGCCTCTCAACAAGGTAAATTGCTGTGCTCCTCTTCCAACTAGAGAACTCTCCCCAATGATCTTCTCCCGATAGTAAGACTTTACTTCTTCGTAAACTTTCTCCTGCTCCTCTGTCATGGCAGAGTACTTCACATTGGTAATCTTCTCAGGAAGATCAGTAGCTACCTGAGATTTAAGTCTCCTCAAGATGAAAGGCTTGATCATGGAATGGAGCTTGATGGCTTTATCCTTATCATTCTGCTTTTCTATTGGTTGAAGAAACTGCTTTTTGAAAGAATTCTGATTCCCTAATAAGCCCGGATTCACAAAATTCATTTGAGACCAAAGATCCATCGTGCCATTTTCAACAGGAGTACCTGTCAGAATCAGCTTCTGCTTGGACTTCAATTTATTGACTGCATTCGCAATATTGGAACCGGGATTTTTGATGGCTTGGGACTCATCCAATATGATGTAGTTGAAGTAAAAATCCTTCAAAATATTGACATCCAAACGGGTAATGCCATAGGAGGTCAGCACCAAGTCGTAATCCCTGAATTTCCAGGGATCTTTGATCCTCTGTGTTCCGGTATAAACCAATATTTTCAGTTCGGGGGTAAACTTTCGAGCTTCCAATTCCCAGTTGTAAATCAAGGAAGTAGGCATGACTAACAAAGAACAAAAACCGGGATTCTCCTGCTTTTCATGGGCAAGCAAGGCCAAAGTTTGAACCGTCTTACCCAAACCCATATCATCCGCCAAACAGCCTCCGAAACGGAACTCATTCAAGAATCTTAACCAATTGTAACCCGCCTTCTGATAAGGTCTCAATTCACCTTCGAAGTAATCCGGCAATTCATAATCATCAATAGCCTCAAAATCACGCAACTTTTCGAGCTTTCGAGTAAGCGTCAATTGCACCAGGTTTCCTTCCTCCAACTGCTTGGCCAAAGCCAAATGATGCTTGCGCATAATAATGGAATCCTGGGCAGTCCCTTCCTCCATAAAAGAAAACAACTCTGAATAATTGACAAACCAAGATGCAGGAATTACAGCGATCTCTCCATTGGGCAATTCAAAATCTGTCTTACCCTGCATGATCAGCTTTCGGACTTTGGCAAATGGCACCAGATAGATACCAAACTTAATCTGCGCCTTAACATCAAACCAGTCAATGTTTTCATTAACCTCAATGTCGATATTTGCCCTTCCTAGGTGATATACCTTACCGGAGGCATTTTTACGCTGAATGATTTTAATTTTCTTTTCCTCCAGCGCATCTTCATTTTCCCCGATCCACTCAAAAGCTTTGGATTTGGGTAGAGCTACTTTTCCATCTCGGACTTCCAATCCCAGATCTTTCAGGAATTTGCCAAATGCTTTTTCTTTCTGAAGACTACGTATCGTCTTTTTGAATAGAAATTCCCCGTCTTTTTCAATCAAGGATACTGAATTGCCCACAGAACTGTCGGTGCCTTTTTCCACTGGAAAATCTGTGTCTCCATATTGAAAACGGAGCTCAAATATAATTTTGTCCTCCTCAAGCTGCTCACCCTCCTCGC
This sequence comes from Algoriphagus sp. UBA3586, assembly GCF_002376385.1. NCBI lineage: Bacteria > Pseudomonadati > Bacteroidota > Cytophagia > Cytophagales > Cyclobacteriaceae > Algoriphagus > Algoriphagus sp. UBA3586. Next base: position 12,466 of record NZ_DFMT01000037.1, read on the forward strand.
CAAAAAGATTGTTGCCTTGATTTCCCGGCAACTCCTGTATTTTCAACAGAACCTCGGGAGTACCTCTGTCGATGGTGATTTCAAATCCTCTGGCATCTACATCGTATTGGGTTAGCATTGGAGCCATAAACTTCCTGAAATAGGTAGGCTCCATTTTCTTATCGATGAGGATAAATTTTTTATTCAAAAATGGTTGTAGCTTCTTTCCATCAATATCTTTTTCAAAGTGAAAAAGCTGTGAATTCACAATCAACCAAGCTGGCTCTTTACAGATAAGATAACCTCCTTTATACTGCCACTCCAAGCGCTCCCCCTTAAACTTAATAGTAGGGTAGTAATGGGTATTATCTGGATTTTTATGAAAATGAAAGATGACAGTTGCCCGCTCGGCATTAACCTGAATTTCTTTCCAAGCTGGATTTCCATCACTTCCCATTTCAAAAAGTCTTTTGCCGATAAGTAGCGGCAATATCTTGGACCTCTGAATTTCCAACCTTGCCTCGACCAAGGCTTGAGTATTCTTATCCTCGGTTTTGGAATCAAATATCTTCGTTAAATAGTCCTTAGGACGAATGTTTTTCTTTTTGGGGATAAAGCTCTTGATGACTTCCTCCGGTTGCATCGCATCCATCATCTTGATAAGCTTGTAATCCTTTTCATCTAAGCCAGAGTCAAACTCCTTGGCATTCGCGGAACTGATGTTTTGAAAGGCATAAGAAAGCCTTCCTTTGTCATCCAATTGTACCACAAAGGATTCAAATAATAATCCTAGAAATTCATGATTAAAAATAGAATATACGATCTGAAAGGGCTTGTCAGAATCTACAATCATAAAATTATAAGATCAGGAATTGCCCGCTCAAACAGGGGATTTGAGCAAGACAAATACGGTGAGAGTTGAGTTTTTTTGAAATAATTAGCTTGTAAATTAATAAAAATACGGGCAGAAATGGATTGATATCGGCCTTTTTTAGAAAAATTGACATAAAAAAGCCCGTTTCTTTGAAAAAAACAGGCTTGAATTATACTTATTCTTGAATCTCAACTTTTTCTTCAGGGATTTTTTCTTCCTCTTTTTCTGGAAAAAACCTGCCTTGGAAAATCAATATAATAGCAACTCCTATGAAAATGGATGCATCAGCTATATTGAAAATCGGCCAAAGAGCTGTGTATTGACCACCCCAAAGAGGTAACCACTCCGGCAAATAGCCTTCCCAGATATCAAAATAAAACATATCTACCACCTGCCCATGAAACCAGGGAGTAGGTGCATCATAAGGTGCATTATTTAACCAAACACCATAAAATATAGAATCTACTAAATTACCTATTGCACCTCCTAATATCATAGCAATACATACTATAAATACAGGATGATTTTTCTTTTGAATTATATAATACAGATAATAACCTATTCCAAACATAGCTATCAAGCGGAAGCTGGTCAAAATCATTTTACCATATTCTGTACCCAACTCCATCCCAAAAGCCATTCCGGGATTAGTGGTATAGTGGAGCTTAAACCAGTCTCCAAAAATCTGAATCTGTCCGGGAGTGCCAAAGTCCATTTGGAAATGAACGAGCATCTTCACCACCTGATCCACTACAATCACCAAAAAGGCAATCCCGAAGTATTTTATGTATTTGTTCATCGTTTCCTATTTGCTATTTAGGCTTTTTCCACCAAAACAGCCAATTCAAAATCATCCATATCCAGGACAGTCCCGGTACTTGCTTCTTTGCTGACTTCCAAACTCAAAGCCTGCGTTTCGGACTGAATATAATCTCCAAACCCTCCTACAGATTTATTGACCAATTCGTTGGTGTCCGCTACTTTGATTCGGATTTTATCCTGCACTTCCAGCCCCATGTCTTTTCTGAGATTCTGTATTCGGTTGACCAAATCTCTGGCTACTCCCTCTTGCTTCAATGCATCAGTCAAGGTCACGTCCAAGGCCACAGTCACTCCGGCATCAGAAGCTACGGACCAGCCCGGAATATCTTGAGAAGAAATCAAAACTTCTTCCAAAAGCAACTCAATGGTCTCTCCTTCTACTTCTATCGGGTATTTTCCATCTCGCTCAATTTGGGCAATTTCTTCCTGCCCCCAAGATTTGATTGCGGCAACGACGAATCTCATCTTTGGTCCCAGTTTTTTACCCAAAACAGGGAGATTAGGTTTTACATCTTTCACCAAAACTCCGGAAGCATCGTCGATAAACTCAATCTCTTTGATATTTACCTCAGACTTTATCAATTCAGCTACGTGCTCGATTTGAGCCTGAACTTTCTTATTCAATACAGGAATCAAAATTCGTTGTAGCGGCTGACGGACTTTCAGCTTTTCCTTCTTTCTCAAGGAGTGAACCAAGGAAGAAATCGTCTGAGCCAAATCCATGCTCTCTTCCAGATCTTTATTGATCAGAGATTGGTCAGCAGATACCCAATCAGTCAGGTGAACGGATTCTTTTCCGGCTTCACCTGCTTCATTCAGATTTTTGTACAACCAGTCAGAATAGAAAGGAGCGAAAGAGGACATCAGCTGCGTCAAGCTTAACAGACACTCATAAAGAGTCTCATATGCCGCTTGCTTGTCCTGGTTCATATCGCCTCTCCAGAATCGTTTTCTGGCTAGTCTTACATACCAGTTGGATAGCTGATCCACAGTAAAGCTCATGATAGCACGGGTTGCCCTTGTGGCATCGTAATTATCCATCGCTTCCTCCACTTCTGTGATCAAAGACTGAAGCTTGGAGATAATCCATTGATCCAACTCTGCTCTTTGTGCCACAGGTACCGCTTTCGTATTGTCATAAACAAAAGCATCCAAATTGGCATAAAGTGCGAAGAAGTTATACGTATTCTGAAGAGTTCCGAAGAAGCGTCTTTGCACTTCGGTCACTCCGTCTAAGTTAAATTTGAGATTGTCCCATGGGTTGGCATTGCTCAGCATATACCATCTCAAGGCGTCCGGTCCATATTCTTTCAAGGTCTTGAATGGATCCACAGCATTACCCAATCGCTTGGACATCTTATTGCCGTTTTTATCCAAAACAAGCCCGTTGGCAATTACATTTTTGAATGCAACAGAGTCGAAAAGCATAACAGCGATCGCATGCAAGGTAAAGAACCAACCTCTCGTCTGATCCACCCCCTCTGCTATGTAATCGGCCGGATAATTTGCTTTGAAAATATCCTCATTTTCGAATGGATAATGCCACTGCGCGTATGGCATGGCTCCTGAATCAAACCAAACATCAATCAAGTCCGGTTCGCGAAGCATTTTCTCTCCTTTTTCAGAAACCAAAATCACATCATCTACATAGGGACGGTGAAGATCTAGTTCTTTTCCTTCATAAGGAGACTTCTCCATAAATCCAGCCGCGATGGATTTTTCGATTTCTGCTTCCAATTCGGCGATAGAACCTATGCACTTTTCTTCGCTTCCATCGGAAGTTCTCCAGATTGGAAGAGGTGTACCCCAGAATCGTGAACGGCTTAAATTCCAGTCTACCAGATTCTCCAGCCAGTTGCCAAAACGACCTGTTCCGGTAGCTTCAGGCTTCCAGTTGATGGTCTTATTAAGCTCCACCATTTTATCTTTGAAGGCCGTAGTTTTGATAAACCAGGATTCCAAAGGATAGTACAATACAGGCTTATCAGTTCTCCAGCAATGTGGATAACTGTGCTCATACTTCTCAACCTTAAAGGCTTTGTTTTCATTTTTCAGAATGATGGAAATAATCACGTCGGTATTTTTATAATCCGTCGCGTTCTCATCATCCTCCGTATAATTTTTCACATAAAAATCATCCACTCCATACTCCTTATGAGCGGTGATTTCATGCTCCTTCATTTTTGCAGCTAGGTATTCTCCTACTACTGGAAGGAATTTTCCTCTTTTATCGACAACCGGGATATCATTACCCAATTCATCCTGAACAAAGATGCCTGGCACATTATTCTGTACCAAGGTTCTAAAGTCATCCGCACCAAATGCTTTGGCTAGGTGCACGATTCCTGTACCATCTTCTGTGGTCACATAATCCCCAGAAACTACCGTAAAGGCCGGATGAGGCAATGCCAAAGCTTCGATTGGAAATAATTGCTCATACTCCCAGCCCAACATGTCTTTCCCTTTAAATTCCTCCACCACTTGGTAAGGAATTAATTTATCCCCCGCTTGATACTCCTCCAGCTTCAGTTCTGCTGCTTTTGGATTCAAGTAAGCCCCCATTCTGGCCTTTGCCAAAATCACGTTTACAGGCTCATGGGTGTAGGGATTAAAAGTTTTCACTTTGACATAATCCAGGTTTTCACCGATAGCCAAAGCGGAGTTGGATGGTAAAGTCCAAGGCGTGGTCGTCCAAGCAAGGATATAAGTATTTTCCTGCCCTTTTAGCTTAAACTGTGCGGTGATTGAGGTATCCTTTACATCCTTGTAAGTACCCGGCTGATTCAGTTCGTGGGAACTCAAACCCGTACCGGCCGCAGGCGAATAAGGCTGTATGGTGTAGCCTTTATACAAAAGCTCTTTATCATAGAGCTTTCTCAGCAAGCTCCAAAGCGTCTCAATGTACTTGCTGTCAAAGGTGATATAAGGATCATCCAGATCCACCCAATAACCGATTTTCTCAGTCAGGTCATCCCATTCATTTTTGAAACGCATGACCGTTTCACGGCACTTTTTATTGTATTCCTCTACGGAAATCTTCTTCCCAATATCCTCTTTGGTGATTCCCAGCTCCTTTTCTACTTGGAGTTCCACGGGCAATCCATGCGTATCCCAACCGCCTTTACGTTTTACCTGAAAACCTTTGAGCGTTTTGTATCGGCAAAAGATATCCTTTAGCGTTCGTGCCATCACATGGTGAATACCCGGGGTACCGTTTGCAGACGGTGGCCCTTCAAAAAATGTAAAAGTCTCGGCTCCCTCCCGGTTGGCGATTGATTTTTCGAAAATTTGATTCTTTTTCCAATACTCCAAGACTGACTCTCCTATTTGAGGGTAGTCAACCTGTTTGAATTCCTGATACGTTTTCACAGCCAATATTTGTCGAATGATTTGGATGTCGGGTCTTTTGGGCGTGCCCCCGCCGAAAAGGGCGGGGTCGGGCTATCCGCTCTTATCCTCCTGCTACGCAGGATGGATACCGCTTCTATCCCTCACGCGGGGCATCCCGCTCAAAACAAGCCACAAAGATAGCAGAAAAGCGCTTTTCTAAGAAGTAAAAAGTAAATACATCATGGACTCTAAAAAATAGGGGCTTTGCAATGGAAAAGTTTGACCTCCTCAGGGTCAGGATAGCAAGGTCGGGCTGCTTCCTTTTCCACGGGTTGCACCTGCCTACCGGCAAAGGTCATAGCCGTCAGGTTAAGGTTTT
>NZ_DFMT01000028.1:0-89609 GCF_002376385.1 Algoriphagus sp. UBA3586
TTATGAGACAGCCTCTTTTTTATTTTATCAGAGGCATAAAATGAGCTATATTCATCTTCTCGATAAACCTTTTTAAAAACCATTTAGCTAACGGAAGCCATCTATGAAAATCAGCAAGAAGGACTTTGACCAGATGAAGAAAAAATATGACGATGAAATCCGAAAGGGCGGAAAAGGTCAGGGTCCAAGTAGAAATGTAGATAATCAAACCAATTGGATCTTTTTTGACAGAAAGACGATTGAAGAGCTCTTACAAAAAACAGATCCTGACAAAGGCGGTATCAGAATTTATTTTACAGAATACACTGAGGAAACAGCCCAACAACTTTATCCCGACAATCCGGATGATTATATCGGGAGGCTAAACCTTGTCATCTCTCCTGCAAACGCTGAGGGCACAATGCTGACTCATGCTGGCGTGGAAGAGGAATACTATAATAAGGGGGCTAGTTGCCCTCCCACTTGTGAATAATTCTGGATGTGATACAGGCACTTTGGGAAAGAATTCTCTCCAATTACTATCTGGTATCTACCGTCATTCTTGGACTGACCGGAGTCATCCTTTTTATCTTTCTTCCAAGACAGAAAAAAGCGAAACCACAATTCTATCTGCCATTTCTTATTTTAGTTTTAGTGGTTTTTTATGAAATCTTAGCTGTCAATATGATAGTCAATAAGCCTTTAAATGAAAGGATTCACTATCTATTGACATCTGATCCGTATAAGGGGTGGAACTCTTGGGTATTCAATATTTTCAATTACCTGCTTTCAAAAATTTTATTTTTACTACTAATCCGGGTAAACCTTAAAAATCCAACCAGAAGAAAAATAGTGCACTTCTTAATTGGAATCCTAATCCTGGGAGGTATTGTTTTAACAATTTCAGGAATCGAAAAAATTCACGAACCTCAACCGATCTTTTATTTTATCAGTAACATTACTCTCATAATAGCCAGCGGATTCTTTTTCATGGATTTAATATCAGAAGACTATTTTTTGTCTCTTAATCCAGTACAGTTCCTTCCTTTTTGGTACATCTCTTTGATCTTATTTCAATCAGTTTTAACATTATTGGCAGACGTGGCATTTGAATATTTAGCTTTTAATCGGGTAGATATTTATTTTCTGTTTAATTACACATCTATGATTTTGTACTTTTTACTATCGATAGTCTTCAATACCCTCTTTTATTTAGGTAGAAACAATTTTCTAAAAAACTCGGAAATCTGATGGGCGGAGAAGACAGTCAAATCTTATTTATACTATTCTCAGGAGTATTTCTGGCTGCTGTGATGGCCACTTTTGTTGTTGCGATGGTAATTTTACACAGGCAGCGGCAAGTTCAGAATAAGCAAAAGGTAGAGCAGCTCCAGGTTGAATTTGAAAAAACGATGTTGAACATTGAAAACGAGATTCAACAAGAAACCCTGAACCATATCGGCAGGGAATTACATGACAACATCGGTCAATTGCTTTCACTCTCTAAGCTTTATTTGGGTTCATCAAAACCCGAAAGACAGGCTGAGGGGAAGGAATTGATTTCAAAAACTATCAATGAGGTCAGAAGCCTTTCTAAATCTTTGAATTTGGACTGGGTTGAAAATTTAAATTTGGAGGAGTTTATTCAAGAGCAATTAGATAAAATTGAGGCATCGGGATATTGCAAGACTGAATTTGTTGCAAATCATCTCCACTGGGAACCTAGCAAAGAGCAAAAAATGATCTTGATCCGGGTGATTCAGGAATGCCTCAACAATGCTATCAAACACGCTTCACCTGAAACTATTACCATAACTCTTGACTCTTCAGGAACCGAAAAATTCATCCAGATCAAAGATGATGGGAAAGGCTTTGATTCAAGTATTGCTTCCACCGGCAGTGGAATGACCAATCTAAAAAAGCGAATGGAAACTATAGGAGGAAAATTCCATCTTCAGTCTATCCCAGGAAAAGGCACCGAAATAAAACTCCTTTTGCCAGTTTAATATTTTAGGTTTAACTTCGATTTCACCCTGACTACCATGATTCGTATAGCTATTGCAGACGACCATACCTTATTTGCCAAAGGAATTGAAGGCCTTCTTGAGGAACACGAAGACCTAGAAGTACTTGGACTTTTTAGCAATGGAAAAGAACTGGTGGACTTTTTGGAAACTAGCAAAGTCGACGTAGTACTTACCGATCTCAACATGCCCATTTTGAATGGTTTTGGGGTGTTATCATCAGTAAAAGAAGGTAATTCTCAAACCAAGGTAATTGTACTTTCCATGTACGATGAGGAGAAAATCTATAAAGAATCCATAGATAAAGGGGCTGACGGATTTGTTTTGAAAGATGCTGACCCAGATGAACTGGTCTTTACAATCCGAGAAGTCCATGAAGGGCGGCATGTATTAAATTTTGATCGAGTAATCGAGCAGGCGCGCCCCAATGCATTTTTTGACTCCTTTAGAGATAAATACCGCTTGTCCAGAAGGGAAATTGAAATAATTAAATTAATCAAAGAGGGTCTGACCAATAAGGATATTGCTGAAGAATTAGGCCTAAGTCAAAGCACGGTAGAGACGCATCGAAAAAACATCCACAATAAACTCGGGGTAAGCTCGAGAGTAGAACTGGTCAATAAAGCCCACGAAATGAACCTGTGATGAAATTATTCTCCCCAATACGTACTGCAATTGTAGGATTCGGCTCTGTTGCTGAAAAAATGCATGCCCCACTCATTGATGTATGCCCAGATTTAGATTTAGTAGCTGTGGTGGAGAGAAATTTCAACCGCTGTGAGCAAAAATATCCTAAAGTTCAAACTTACAGGAGCCTGGAATCATTGCTGGAACAGGATGGAGCAGACCTAATTGTTATCACCACTCCCAATGAGTTTCACTTTCCCATGGCCAAAATGGCCTTAAATGCCGGAAAACATGTAGTGGTTGATAAGCCTGTAACGATCTATTCCCATGAGGCGGAAGAACTTCAGCAACTTGCAAAAGATAATAATCTAATCTGCTCAGTATTTCATAACCGTAGGTTTGATGGAGATTTCCTGACGCTTCAAGAAATATTGAAGCAAGATTTACTGGGTAGAATCGTGTATTTAGAGTCTCATTTTGATCGATTCAGACCCCAAGTCTCTGAAAACTGGAGGGAAAAAGAAGTTCCTGGAAATGGAATCACCTATGATTTAGGCTCGCATTTAATTGACCAAGTGGTCCTCACTTTTGGAGCGCCAAAAAGTATTTTTGCAGATATCAGAAAACAAAGAACTCACGCTGTTGCAGATGACTATTTTGATATCACACTAGACTATGGAGATAAAAAAGCCCGAGTTACTGCAGGAGTCTTAGTCAATGCGCCCACTCCCAAATTTCTTCTTTTGGGGGAAAAAGGCTCTTATCAAAAATTCGGATTGGATGTCCAAGAAGCTGCATTCAAGGCAAATATTCGCCCTGAAGGAAAAGACTGGGGGGTGGAACCAGAAGAACGCTGGGGGAACCTGTATCTTGAAAATGAGAGTAGAGCCTATTCAACTCTGAATGGGGACTATAGAATTTTTTATCAAAATGTAGCTGACGCAATTTTGAAAGAAAAAGAGCTATTAGTTCAAGTGCCTCAAACCATCAGCGTACTAAAGCTGATCGAAGCTTCCTTTATAAGTTCAAAAGAAAACAGACCTATTCATAGAGAAGAAGGACTCTGGTAATATCACTTGCACTTTTTTCAATAGTGAATTACCCCTTCTTTTTTTGTCAAGCTGAAGATCAAAAAGGTAATTTCCCTAAATCCACATTCCCACCGGAAAGAATAATACCTACTTTTTTGCCTGCAAATTTTTCCTTATTGGCCAATAATGCGGCGAGAGGTACTGCACATGAAGGTTCTATTACAATTTTCATACGCTCATAAATCATCCTCATTGCTTCGATAATCTGTGGATCAGTGGCTAGGAAAATCTCCTTTACATATTTCTTGATCAACTCAAAATTCAATACCCCTACTGAGGTCAAAAGGCCATCGGCAATGGTATTCGGTTTGGTTTGAGGGATGATATGTCCTGCTTTTAAAGATCTGTAAGCATCATCTGCTCCACTGGGCTCAGCTCCATAAATAATAATTTCTTCATCCCAATAATGAGTTAAAAGGGCCGTGCCCCCCAGCAACCCACCTCCTCCAACTGGAGCCATGATAATTTCTAAATCCGGTTGGTCCTCTAAAAACTCCAAAGCACAGGTCGCCTGTCCTTCAATAACATCTATAAAGTCATAAGGAGGAATGAAAGTGGCTCCAGTCTCTTGAACCACCTTTTCCAGAGTTGTTTCTCTTGCTTGAAGATTTGGCTCGCACTCAATTATCTCACCTCCATAGCCTTTGACCGCCTTTTTTTTGATTTCGGGAGCATTGGATGGCATGACTATATAGGCTGGAATACCCGCCACTTTTGCTGCACGGGCCAAAGCTGCTGCATGATTTCCGCTACTGTGAGTAGCAACTCCCTTGGATTTTTGCTCTGGTTTTAATTTCAATACGGCATTGGCAGCTCCTCTTGCTTTGAAAGCCCCTACTTTCTGGAAATTTTCACATTTGAAATAAATCTCACATCCTGCAATTTCATTGATGGCAGTGGATGTTAATATAGGCGTGCGATGGACAAAATTTTTGATTTTGACCAAGGCATGGCGGATATCATTGAGGGTAGGAAACTCTTGCTCTTTCATAATTGAAAATTAGGAACCTTCAACCAAAAATCAGGATTTTGAGAGGATTATTTTTAGGTGAATCCAAAATCTGCTTTCTTCGGATATGAATTGGAAAGCAAATGATTTTTTCCCTGTAATGGGAACAGCCCTAAACAGAGATAATACACTTCCTCTGGACTTTAGTCCAGCTAATACCTTTCTGGAAAATGTGAACCTAAGCGACACTTTGGAGTTTGATCAATTTGTGTTTGAACAACTCAAAGCAAAAGGAAAGCAGTTTGGAATAGGTGGATATATGGAACAGCGGGCCATTTATCGAAGGTCAGAGGTATTTGCCACAGATGAAGCTGATTTCAGAAATATCCATTTGGGAATTGATGTATGGACTGAGGCAGGAACGCCTGTTTACGCGCCTTATTCAGGAAAAATCCACAGCTTCCAGGATAATGCAGGTTTTGGGAATTATGGCCCTACCATCATTTTAGAGCATGACTTGGATGGCACCCAGCTTTTCAGTTTATATGGCCATTTAGCAATGACAGATTTAAAAGGCCTACAAATAGGTCAAGAAATACAAAAAGGAGAGGCATTTTGTCATGTAGGTCCCTATCCTGAAAATGGGGATTGGCCTCCACATTTACACTTTCAACTGATGTGGGATATGATGGGAAATCAGGGTGACTTTCCCGGGGTAGCTTCAAAAAAAGATTTAGAACACTATCAAAAGATTTGTCCCGATCCGAATTTCATATTACGGTTTGAGTAAGTTCAAAGATTTGACAAAGTCATTAATCTGAGACCCTCCAAAGTCAGATTTTTATCAATCGTATCAAACTCTTGTTCTAGTGAGGTCAGAATTTCTGATAGACCTCCGGTTGCAACTACCTTGAAATCCAATTGGGCCTCTTTTCGAATGGTTTCCAGCATTCCTTTGACTAAACCTGTGTATCCATAAAGGATTCCAGCCTGAATTGCATGAACTGTGTTTTTTCCAATTGCTGATTCGGGAAGCTTCAAGTCCACATCGGGTAATTTGGAGGTATTCATAAATAAAGCCTTGATGGCTGTACGTAGCCCTGGAACAATATTTACCCCCATTATTTCTCCGGAATCATCCAAAATTGTAAAGGTTAGAGCCGTACCAAAGTCCACTACGATGCAGGCATTTTTAAATTTATACCAAGCGGCAAGTCCATTGCACATCAAGTCAGTACCCATTTCCTGAGGTCTTTTGGTCTTAATCGGTAGCTTGGAATAGCTGTTTGGAGAGATCAGATAAGGCTCTAGACCGAAGTAATTTTTACAAAAATCAATGAGAATTTGATTGATTTCCGGAACTACAGAGCTCATTCCTATTTGTTGAATTGTGTCAGGAGTTAAGTTGTGCTCCAAAAAATAGACAGGAACTTTTTTCCCCAATTGGGAAATTAATTTGGAAGTTTTGGTTTCCAACCTAAAATGATTGGTCCATTTTCCTGTTTTTTCATCAAAAAGCGCAAAAACCACATTGGAATTGCCGGCATCAATGGCTAGAAACATGCTTTATTCAGGTTTTGACTAATTTAGGCTTTCAATTGAGGAAAATCCAAAAACAGAAAACAAATATGTACTCACTAAGAGAAGGAAAAGTAGCCGATCTTCCAAGAGTTTTAGAACTCATTAAAGAATTGGCGCTTTATGAAAAAGCTCCAGAACAGGTCACCAACACTTTGGAAATGATGGAAAAGGATGGCTTTGGAGCCAATCCGGTTTATGGCCTTTTTGTCTGTGAAAAAAAGGAGTCTGGTGAAATTATAGGAATTGCCATTTATTATTATCGCTACAGCACTTGGAAAGGTAAGCGTCTTTACCTGGAAGATATTGTGGTAACTGAGTCTGAAAGAGGAAATGGAGCTGGAAAATTGCTTTTTGATCGGGTGATGAAAAAATGCCTGGAGGCAAATTGTACAGGAATGATGTGGCAGGTATTAGACTGGAATGAACCCGCAATTAATTTTTACAAAAAATATGGTGCTTACCTGGAAGCTGGTTGGCTCAATGCTCATTTACAGGATTACGAAATCGAAAAGTTATTGCCATAAAAAAGGCCGGGATCAAACCCGGCCTTTTTTTATGATTTAAAGCTATAATTAGGAGCTTCTCTTGTCACACTCACATCATGTGGGTGGGACTCTTTTACTCCAGCTGCGGTGATCTTCACAAACTTACCGTCTCGCTGAAGGTCTTCAATGGTTTTTGTACCACAATATCCCATTCCTGCTTGTAAGCCTCCTACCAATTGATATAGTACTTCAGAAACCAAGCCTTTGTAAGGTACGCGACCTACGATTCCTTCTGGAACCAGCTTTTTAATATTATCTTCTGCATCTTGGAAATATCTGTCCTTGGAGCCTGACTCCATAGCTTCCAATGAACCCATTCCACGATAAGACTTGAACTTTCTTCCTTCAAAAATGATCATTTCCCCTGGTGCCTCTTCTGTCCCGGCTAACAATGAACCGATCATGATAGAGCTGCCTCCAGCTGCCACCGCTTTAACCAAGTCCCCGGAATATCTGATTCCACCATCAGCAATTACAGGAACGCCTTTGTCTTTCAAAGCTTGCGCACATTCATAAACGGCCGAGAGTTGTGGAACTCCAACTCCTGCAATCACCCGGGTGGTACAAATCGAACCTGGACCAACCCCAACTTTCACTGCATCTGCACCAGCATCTGCAAGTGCAAGAGCCGCCTCAGGAGTTGCAATATTTCCAACAATCACTTCTAAATCAGGGAATGCTGTTTTAATCTTTTTGCAGGTTTCAATCACACCCTTGGAATGTCCATGAGCAGTATCAATGGATACTACGTCTACACCGGCAGCTTTCAATGCCTCTACTCTTTCAACAATGTCTGCGGTGACACCTACAGCAGCACCAACTCTCAAGCGTCCATACTCGTCTTTACAAGCATTTGGCTTATCCTTTCTTTTCAGAATATCCTTGTAAGTGATAAGGCCGGTAAGTTTGTCTTCCTCATCTACGATTGGAAGCTTTTCGATTTTATATTCTTGAAGGATTTCCTCTGCCTGCTCCAAAGAGACGCCTGCTTTGGCTGTGATCAGATTATCAATGGTCATGATTTCCCGGATCGGTCTATTCGGATCTTTGATAAATCTTAAATCGCGATTGGTAATAATACCTTTCAATACACGATCTTCATCGACTACAGGAATACCTCCAATGTGAAATTCACGCATGATATTTTCAGCGTCCCTCACTTTTGCATCGATATGAAGCGTGATAGGATCTAAGATCATACCTGCCTGAGAGCGCTTCACCTTTCTTACTTGAGCGGCTTGCTTCTCTATAGACATGTTTTTATGAATGAAGCCTAAACCTCCTTCCAAAGCGATAGCAATGGCGAGCTCAGCCTCAGTCACTGTATCCATAGCGGCAGAGACAAGAGGAATGTTTAATCTGATTTTTTTGGTGAGTTGGGTAGAAGTGTTGGTCTCGCGAGGAAGAACTTCTGAATACCCTGGAACTAAGAGCACGTCATCGTATGTGAGTGCTTCGAAGAGAAATTTATCGGAGTTTCGATTCATAGCAAATATCGGTTGTAGGTAACCCTATTTGCCCGTCAAAGATACAAACAAAACTTTTGTCTGGATAACCTTGAGAAAAAAATCTTTTGAAATCTCAGGTTTCTTAAGTCTTTTTTAAAATTTTCTTGAAGAAAACAGGCTTCAATAGGATTTTTGGAAGGTCTTCTTCCATATCAGGACTTCCCAAATATTATTAGTTTAAATCACAAATAAGGAAATTTATTCCGGCAGCAAAATTTCATAAGACCTTCCTCTCTTCACATTTAGATCTCGATCTCTAAGCCATGGATTGTAAAGCTTTAATTCTTTGTAGGAAGAGCCACGTTGTTTTGCCCACTCTGCGAGATTTTTAATATCATCAGATACAGTGATTGACTTCAGAGCAGGATTGGTATAGTAATCTTCCTTCCTCAACCCAAATCCATATTTCTTGGGATTTTCAAAGATGACTTTGAAGGCAAGAATTCTGAAAATGTATCTACTCGTTTCATCATTGAGCAATAGGTCGTAATAATCTTCCTGTAATTGCTCTGTTTGACGCCGGGAAAGACCACTTTGTCCCATGTTGTAGCTTGCTGCTACAGCAGTCCAGTTCCCGAATTTTTGATGAGCTTTATTCAAATACTTCGCTGCTGCTACAGTTGACTTTTGCCAATGATAGCGCTCATCCACGTCTCTGCTTATCTCTAAGTCATATTCTTTAGCTGTATCTTCCATGAATTGCCAGAACCCTTTGGCTCCTGCAGAAGAGGTGGCATTCATCAAAGCTGATTCGGCAATTGCCAAATATTTGAAATCATCAGGAATCCCATTTTCTTGCAAAATTTGACTGATTTCATCCAGATATTTACCGGATCTCTTCATTAGCAGTACCATATTGGATTGCCAATAGGCGTTGACATAGATTTCCCTCTCCAACCTTTCATACACATCCTGGATTTCTAAAGGAACTTTCTCCCCTGCAAAACTCAATTCCTTGGGTATCTCAAAGATTCGCACAGAGTCTGCCGGTAAGGTTGGCAGACTCATCGGAATCAATGTTTCTTCTGTTTCTTGTGGAACCGAGCCATCTGAACTTTTCCAGATAACTGCCAACCCAATAAGACAGGTAAACAATAACCCATAGATAATAAAAAGGTGGTAGCTTTTCATTAAAAGTTGGGGCTCAATAAATACTTGCTGTAGAAATCATCAATTACGCGGACTGCTTCAGTAGCATCTTCCACTACTGAAAAAAGGTCCAGATCCTCTTCATTGATGTACTTATGACTCAAAAGAGTTTTTTTGATCCAATCTACTAGGCCTTCCCAATAATCTTTTCCGACAAGGACGATAGGGAAGCGTCCAATTTTATTTGTTTGAATTAAGGTAAGGGCTTCGAAAAGCTCATCCATGGTTCCAAATCCTCCCGGTAGAACCACAAATCCCTGTGAATACCGAATAAACATTACTTTTCTCACAAAAAAGTAGTCAAAGGTGATCAGCTTATCTCGGTC
Source organism: Algoriphagus sp. UBA3586 (assembly GCF_002376385.1). Classification (NCBI taxonomy): domain Bacteria; kingdom Pseudomonadati; phylum Bacteroidota; class Cytophagia; order Cytophagales; family Cyclobacteriaceae; genus Algoriphagus; species Algoriphagus sp. UBA3586. The sequence continues at coordinate 9,780 of NZ_DFMT01000028.1, forward strand.
AATGTAAATGTTGTTAAACTGTTCGAAAGGCAAAACAATGTTCAAACCCACTGATTTACCTCCTTCAGAATGGGCTCCTTTATTACCCGCTTCCATGATACCCGGGCCACCTCCTGTGATCACCCCGTATCCATGGCGAACCAATTTAGCAGCAATGTCCTCTGCCATTTTGTAATGGCTATGATCTCTTGGAGTCCTCGCCGAACCAAAAATTGACACGCAAGGTCCTATTTTGGCAAGCTTTTCAAAGCCCTCCACAAATTCAGACATTACTTTAAAAATTGCCCAGGAATCAGCGCTTTTGATTTCACTCCAATCGCGCTCCTTGAAAGCTTTTCTGATTTTATCTTCTTGCTGCTTATCCTCTAAATTGCTCATAACATATTTACTTTTAGTAAGAAAACGATGACACACCGAAATAGTAAACCAAAATCTTCGTAAAAAAAAGACCGGAGATTCTAAGGGTTTGATTTTCAGTAATAAAAAATATTACGTCAAGAGAATCATACCGGTTTGTTTACACGTACTTTTGCGTGAAATTAAATAACGCTTGAATTTAGCAGAAAAATCCCTCTTGGTACAGCAATTATTTGCTGAGCTTGAGACAGAGTCCAAACAATTTGCCACAGAGAGTGGACTTTCTTGTATTTCGGGTTGTGGCTTTTGCTGTGCAAACCCAAAGATCCCAGCCTCCATTTTAGAATTTTTACCCCTAGCCTTAGACCTTCACGAAAAGGGCGTTGCTGAAGCAAGCCTTCGCCTTCTGGAAACTCAGGAAAATGGTGGAAACTGCATTCTCTACCGTCCACAAAACGATGATGGAAGTAAGGGTTTTTGTGGCAATTATCAGAACAGAGGGATGATTTGTAGAGTATTTGCCAGCTCTGCGAGAAGAACTAAAACAGGACAAAAGGAATTGATTATCTGTAAACCCATCAAAGAATCCCAAGTTGATCGATTCCAGGAAGTTAATTTATTGATCAACGAGAATCTTCATATTCCCATGGCAACTGCCTACTACACTCAGCTACGGGATATCGACGAATCTCTTTGTGACCATTATCCTGTCAATGAGGCGATTCGAAGAGCCTTAGAACTTGTTTTGAGATTTAAATTTTACGAAGAAGGGGAGAGAGCTGAGGAAGTATGATTTTTTTGCTCGTCGCAATTAAATTATATTAGTGTTCTTAATAAAAGTTACATTTTTAATAATAGGCATGCTCAAAGTATCTGAAATAGTACAAACTGTCAAAAGTTTGATCGAAACCAGGGTCAATATGGTGAAGCAGGAAGTTCAAGAAGAATTTCTTGGAATCATATCCCGGACCATTCTTTTGGTGGTACTTGGTGGCCTGACGCTATTAGTACTTTTGTTTTTCAGTTTGTCATTGGCTTTTTATCTCAGCACAAAATTTGAGTCTCCTTTTATTGGTTTCTTATTAGTTGGTCTGTTTTATCTGATTCTCTTGGTTGCATTGTATTTGGGACGCTACTCCATAGGCATTCAATCCAAAGTGCAGGGAGGTTTAAGGAATTTTATTTTTAGCAAAATCAAACTCAAAAAGAAAGATGAGTAATGAATTGGAAAAACAAGCTGAAGAATTGGAGCAAACGCTTCAAAAACAGCTAGACCTTCTCAAACGAGATTCCGAGGATTGGTTGAAAGTAGGGGGAGCCGTACTGGCTGGGGGCCTACTTGCTTACGCTATTGTAAAAGCCACTAGAAAGAAAAAGAATAAAAAGACCCAAAAAGCCCTTGAGGTATTGGAGCGGGAAGGCCTGTTGGATAAAGATTTGGAAGAAAAATTGACCAAACCAAAAAAATCCAGTTTCTGGCCTAGCATGAGTCAAAGATTGTTGATACTAGGTCTGGCTTTGGCTAAGGAAAAATATTTCAAAGACTTATTTACAAAGGAAAAGGCTGATGGGAAGGAAGAAGAAGGCTCTTTATAAGAGTTTCCACAGACTTTTTGAAAAAAAACAGAAAGGAATTGCCTGGCTGATTGATCCTGCCAAATTTGACAAAAATCTTATCCCGCATATAAAATCAATCAGAGACTCTCAGCTTGATTTTATTTTTATTGGAGGAAGTAAATACCGGGAAAAAAACTTCGATGAAATTGTCTTTGAAATAAAAAATTCTGCAGGCAATATTCCTGTCCTGATTTTTCCTGGTTCCAAGGTGCAGGTCTCCAATCATGCTGATGGCATTTTATTTTTAAGCCTACTATCCGGAAGAAATCCGGAATTTCTGATCTCCCAACAAATTGCTGCTGCAGAATCCATTTACCATTCCGATTTAGAAGTACTTCCAACAGCTTATCTCTTAGTCAATGATGGAGAGCTCAAAAGTGTTCACAGGGAATCGAATACACTTCCGATTTTGAATAAATCAATCAAAGAAGTAGTGAAGACTGCCTTGGCAGGTAAGTTTTTGGGAATGGATTTATGCTTTATGGATGCCGGAAGTGGCTCGACCTCCTCTGTAGCTACGGAAGTTATTCAGGAAGTCAAAAAATATTTGGATGGGCCTCTCATTGTTGGTGGTGGAATTGATAACCTTCAGAAAATCCATTTGGGCTTTGAAGCCGGAGCAGATGTCATTGTCATCGGAAACCAAATAGAAAAGGACCCCCATTTTCTAACAGAGGTCCTTTCTTTTAAAGATTGGTATAATCAAAGTTTACACGTTAATTAAAGATTCTCTGCGTCTCATTTTTCCTGCAGGTACTCCATACATCATTTTAAATCTTCTACAGAAGTAAGCTGTGTCTTTGTACCCAACTTCCTTTCCAATGTCCCGAATGGATTTTTTGGTTGTTCTCAATAAGTCAACTGCTGCTTCCATTCTTTGGTATTCTATGTAATCCTGAGGATTGATTCCTGTCAGCATTTTGAAATATTGGCCCACATAGTCTTCTGAGACATTGGCCACCTGAGCCAATACTTTATTGGATAAATCTCCACCTAGGTTTGATTTGATGAATTTGAACAACTCAATCAACCTCGGGTCTTTGAAATAGGTAACATTGGTAGAAAGCTCTTCCAGGAACAAACGATTTTTCAGAATATGTCTCAACAGCTCAATCACCAACACCTCTGTTAAGGCTCTTAAAGTTCTCTCTTTTCCTACACTGCTTTGCTCCAGCTCCTTCATGATATCTTCGATCAACATTCCTATTCTATCATTGAATCGAATTATGAAAGCAGGAATATCTAAGGAATTGAAAAAGTTTACAACATCGAAAACCTTGGATTCAAAGCTAACAATCGAAACACAGTCTTCCTGAACATTGCGAATATCCTTAAAACTGATACTCTGAAGATACTTCTTTTTGTTTTCCAGGAAATTGTCCATTGATACCTCAGCCTTTTTGGATCCTCCACCAAAAGTCAGCGAGGTCTTTTTTTCTCCTGGAAGAAAAAGAACTTCGCCTTCATTGAGTATTTCCTGATCCTCTCCAAACTTCAAGCTTCCGTGATGAAGCAAGACGAGCATATTGTCAAATTCCTTGTGGTCGGCTATAGAAATGGGCTTTTCAATCTGAAAATTGTTTCCCCTTAAAAACCTTACATTTACCGATTCGATGACCTTGTTGTAATATTCCATGATTTTATTGCAGAAAAATTGAGATACAAAAATATAATTTTTCCATTTAAAAAAACGAATATTTTTACAAGATCAGTTAAAATAAATTAAAAAAGGCGCAATTTTATTCAATTGCGCCCTTCAAAAAGTAAAAATACGACTATTTAAGCAGTCCTCGAGATATGACTATTTTTTGAATTTCTGAGGTCCCCTCATATATCTGAGTGATTTTAGCATCTCTCATCAGCCTTTCTACGTGATATTCTTTCACATAACCGTACCCTCCATGAACTTGTACAGCTTCCACTGTTACATTCATGGCAACCTCAGATGCATATAGTTTGGCCATAGCGGATGCATGTGCATAATCTTCGCCCTGATCTTTTAACCAAGCCGCTTTGTATACGAGCATTCGGGCAGCCTCAATCTGAGTAGCCATATCAGCCAATTTGAACTGTATGGCTTGATGCTGACTAATTGGCTTCCCAAAAGCTTTTCTTTCCTTGGAATATGCTACAGACATCTCATAGGCTCCGGCAGCGATTCCTAATGCCTGAGCAGCGATTCCAATTCTACCTCCATTTAAGGTTTCCATGGCAAAATTGAACCCAAATCCTTCCTCCCCAATTCTATTGGAAGCAGGAACTTTCACATCCGTAAACATCAATGAGTGGGTATCACTTCCTCTGATTCCGAGTTTGTCCTCTTTCTTCCCAATTACAAATCCTTCCCATCCTTTTTCCACGATGAATACGGAGATCCCTTTATGTCCCTTGCTGGCGTCTGTTTGGGCAATAACCAAATAAACACTTGCAGAAGAACCGTTTGTAATCCAGTTTTTGGTTCCGTTTAGAATATAATAATCACCCTCTTTAGTGGCTTCTGTTCTTTGAGAAGTAGCATCTGAACCTGCTTCCGGTTCGGAAAGGCAGAATGCACCTAAAACTTCGCCCGTAGCTAGTTTCTTCAGGTATTTTTCTTTTTGTTCTTCTGTCCCGTACTTTTCCAAACCCCAGCACACCAAAGAATTGTTTACTGACATAGAGACTGAAGCAGAGGCATCGATTTTTGACAACTCTTCCATAGCTAGGACATAAGAAATGGTATCCATTCCCCCACCGTTATATTTTGGGTCCACCATCATTCCCATAAATCCAAGCTCGCTCATTTTTTTGATTTGCTCAGTTGGAAACTTAGCTTCAGTATCTCTTTCTATTACCCCAGGCAAAAGTTCAGTATTTGCAAATTCTCTTGCCGCCTCCTGCACTGCTAGGTGCTCTTCTGTCAGTTGAAAATTCATTTTTATTTATCGGGTTTATTTTCGTTTGCGGAATTTATAGTAAAAAAAGAAAAGGGGCAAAATGTTGCCCCTTTCCGAATTTTATTTTGATTTGAATCAATCCCGATTGCCAAAGAAAATAAATATGTAGTAAGCTAAAGTAGCTAATGATGCAAGAGCAGCAACTACATAAGTCATGGCAGCCCATTTCAATGCGTCTTTAGACATGGCATATTCAGTTCGGGTGACGATGTTTCGGTTTTGAACCCATGCCAGAGCTCGGTTAGATGCGTCAAATTCAACAGGAAGGGTAACCAAGGTGAATAAGGTCATGACACCATAAGCACCTACTACAATATATCCGATGAATTGATAGGGCAGGCCTAAGGCAAATCCACCGAACAAAGAGGCAATTAAGACTACGTTAAGAATCTTTCCGGAAATATTCTGCAAAGGAACAAGCTTGGATCTAAGTGTGAGCCAGGTGTAAGAGGTAGCATGCTGTACTGCGTGTCCACATTCGTGAGCTGAAACAGCAGCTGCGGCGGCATTTCTTCCATAATATACATCAGGACTCAAGTTTACTGTTCTATTCATAGGGTTATAGTGGTCTGTCAATTGCCCCTCAACAGAAACCACCTGAACATCATGAATATTATGATCTGCCAACATAAGTTTGGCGATCTCAGCACCCGAAAGGTTGGCCTCCAGAGCAGTCTGAGAATACTTTTTAAACTTGCTTTTCAGCTTGCTGCTGACTACAAAGCCAGCGATTGCAAATACGACTACAATTAATATCAGTAACATAATTTTTTTGTTTGCAGAAATGAATACGAAGTTAGCTTTTGTCAGGTTTTATCCAAGCTGGTTTTTGAATCATGATGACCCAGCTAATTAAGCCTGCCACCAAAACCAAAATTACCTGTGTGCCATGAATAATGGCTGCAAAGATTTTCCCGTCTACTTCTGATATTCCCAACTGTATCAAAATAAAGGCCACCAATGCATGAAAGGTTCCTATACCCCCTTGAACCGGTGCAACCATGCCAATACTTCCCATTACCATGACTAGGAGCACTTCGCCGCTGGACAAATTGGCAGTACTTTGAATCCCTAATGCAACTGTATACATGGTTAAAAAATAAATCAACCAAATGACTACAGAGCTCAACCAAAAACCCATGGGATTTTTTAGAGTCGAGATTCCCTTGATCCCTGAATACAATTCTCGAAGAAAGTGCTGGATCTTTTGTATAAATCCGTTGTCTCGAAAACGTCTTAGAATGAAATAAATGACTAAACAGAAAACCAAAATTCCCCCCAGCACCAAAGGAAGGTTTTGAACCAGTTTTTCTCCTAAATTATCCAGGTCTACCAATTGACCAGCCAGATTCAAGAAAAGCTCATTTTCCACCAAAAAAGCCAATAGAATAGTAGCAATCAAAAATAATAGGTCTATAGATCGCTCTAAGATGACCGTCCCTAAAAGATGACCAATGGAAATCCCATTGGTTCGGGATAGGACCCCGCATCGTGCTACTTCTCCGGCTCTCGGAACAATCATATTGGCCAGATAGCCGACCATTACGGCATGATAGGCGTCGGAAAGAGTTACTTTTTTTCCTTCATTTTCTTGAATGAGCAGTGTCCACCTCCAGCCTCTCAAGGCATAACCTCCCAAAGCAATGGCTAATGATAAACCTATCCATGCCCAATTGCTGGAGAAAACCTGTTCCACCAGGTTATTGAACTCAATGTCCTTATACAAAAACCAAAAAATCCAGACTGCGATCGCCAAAGAGATCAAAATCTGGATTGTTTGTTTGATTCTAGGGTGTAACATCAGATCAATCGGTTTTGATCATCTGGAAAAATCACCACTGGTTTAAATTTCTTCGCTTCTTCAAAGTCCATTCCTGCATAGCTGATAATGATGACTATATCTCCAACAGCAGCTTTTCTTGCTGCAGGACCATTGAGGCAGATCTGTCCACTTCCTCTTTCCCCTTTGATCACATAAGTTTCCAGCCTTTCTCCATTATTTACATTGACGATTTGGACTTTTTCGTTTTCAATGAGATTGGCCGCATCCATCAAGTCTTCGTCGATGGTAATTGAACCCACATAGTGCAATTCCGCCTGAGTGATTTTCACCCGGTGGATTTTTGACTTCATGATTTGAATTTGCATTGGCTTAGTTTTTCCGGCCGCAAAATTAAGAATTAATTATGAGGTTATCGATCAATCGAATTTCTCCCACATAAGCGGCAGCACAAATTGCCATTTCTTGATGTGGGTCAAACTGCTTTTTTATTTCAAAAGCCTCTCTTTCTACCAATTCGAAATACTCGAGTTTCACGGATTCTTGTTCTTGAAACTGTCGGATGATTTGTTCTTGGACAACTAACCACTCCCGGCCTTCTTTCAGTTCCTTCGCCGCTACCGATAAACTTTCAAAAATGATTAAGGCTGTTTTTCTCTCCAGATCAGATAAGCGTCTATTTCTTGAAGACATGGCAAGTCCATCCTCTTCTCTTCTGGTAGGCACTACAATTATTTCAATAGGAAAAGAAAGGTCTCTCACCAAGGTTTGAATGATTGCCACTTGCTGTAAATCTTTTTGACCAAAAAAGGCAAGATCGGGACGAATGATGTGAAACAGCTTGGACACAATCACTCCAACTCCATTAAAATGTCCTGGGCGAAAGGCCCCCTCTAAAATCCTTTCAAGGTGGCCAAAATTTAATTTGAGCACCGGAGAACTGGGGTACATTGTGTCAACTTCTGGTAAAAACACATAATCAACTCCCGCTGATTCCAAAAGGTCGAGGTCCTCCTTTACACTGGAAGGGTATTTTTCGAAGTCTTCCTGATTATTGAATTGAGTAGGATTGACGAAAATGGAAACTACTGTACAATCTGCCTGAGCTCCACATTTTTTTACTAAATCCAAATGCCCTTGATGCAGGGCACCCATTGTCGGCACGAGACCTATGGATTTATTTGATTGAATGAATTGGAGCCTGATTTTGTTCCAATCGGCCCCTGTACGGAATACCTGCACGGGATAGGGGATACTTTTGGGTAAATAGAGGCAAAACTAGATTAATATCCAGAAAAACAAGGCATTTCAGGCTTTTTTTATTATATTTGTGCCGTTGTTTATCACTTTACATAAAAAATATATAGCATGTCTAAATTACGTATCCTCTACGTTGCCAGTGAAATCAACCCTTTTCTCCAGACTTCAGAAGTAGCCAATTTCCTACGAACACTTCCTCAAGCCATGCAAGAGCGTGGTATGGAAATCCGTATTTTGGTACCGCGGTTTGGATTGATCAATGAGCGAAAAAACAGACTTCATGAAGTTGTAAGACTTTCTGGAATTAACATTGCTGTTGGTGAAGAAGAAAAGCCGTTGGTGATCAAGGTAGCCTCCATTCCGAATGCTAAACTTCAGGTTTACTTCATCGACAATGAGGACTACTTCCAGCGAAAGAGCGTATTCCATGACAAGCAGCAAAAATTCTACGAAGACAATGACGAGAGAGCCATTTTCTTCTGCAAGGGAGTAATCGAAACTGTCAAGAAATTGGGATGGGCACCAGATATTGTACATTGCAATGACTGGATGACTTCCTTGATTCCAATGTATTTGAAGACGACTTACAAGAATGAGCCATTATTCAAAGACACTAAATCAGTTTTTGCTATCTACAACAACGGATTTTCTCATACCTTTGGCGATGATTTGTTAAACAAGGTTAAGATGGTGGACATAGATGACACTATTTTAGCACCTTTGGAAAGCAAAGACTTCGAAGGCTTTATTCGTATGGGTATGGAATATGCCGATTTAGTAGTGAAGGGCGGAGAAGTTTCTGACGAATTAACTCAATTAATAGAAGATTTCTCAAAAGATAAGAAGTTTGAAATCAGCATTGACGAAGAAGAACAAGCTCACGAAGAGCTTTACGGCATATACACAAATCTTGCGGGCTAAATTAGCCTGCTTGGGATTACTATTTACAATTCTAATTAGTTCTTGTTCCGATCCAGCTTCCGTAGGACTCGAATTAGCTCCGGGAAACAACCAAGTAGGTGTTTTCTTTGCTGAATTCGATCTACCTGCGGAAGTTGTGTTATTAGACTCTTTTGAAACGACTACCAATGCAGCTCGGAGAGGGATTTTGGCAGTAGGGCACGAACAAGATGACTTTTTTGGAGTAACCCAAGCAACTTCCTATTCTAGACTTTCATACTCTTCTAGTCAAAAAAGGCCTGAAGCTGATGCAATTCTTGATAGTGTGTTCTTTACTCTTAGAGTAATAAGTGTCAATGGAACTGACCTAGATCAGCCAAAATCATATTCGGTCCATAAATTAAATGAGCAGATTCTGGATACGGTTTATTTCAACACCGATAAAATTCCATTTCAGGAATCTGCGCTGGCTTCCAGTGAAATAACATTTAATGAAACCAAAGACACCACTGTTAGACTCCAAGTAAACCAACAATTTGCTTCGGAAGTTTTTGAGCTATACAAAGGAAGTAGAGAGTTTAGCAACATATTTAATTTCAGACAATACTTACCAGGTATTGCAATTAAAGCTAAAGAAGGAGACAACACTACAATTGGACTTCAGCAAGGTGAGAACACTGGGTTTATATTTTATTATCACAACCTTGCTGATACAGTTGCCTCATCTTTCAGAATAACTACTAGTACCTCAAGAGGCTTTGTAAATGTTGAAAGCGATAGAAGTGGTACTCCAACTGCTAGTGTTCAAGAATACAGAACAGCTTATGACGTCGGGAATAAAGTAGGTGCAAAAGCTAATCTTGGGATGGTCATTAAAATAAACACTCATCCAATTGATGAATTTTTAGACTCAATTTCCGGGATTGTCTTCAATGAAGTTTCGTTTGAAATGGGAGAAATTGAATCATTTCCTGAAACTCAAAATCCTTTATTTTCTGGATATTTATATTTAACAGACGATACCAATAATTTCATTCGAAGGAGCATCGATAGAAATCCTATCACGGTTCAATCAACAAATCAACCTCAGGTAGAAACCGATGAGAATGGAAACCAAATTCCAATGGTAAGAGCTCCAGCTCAGGTTTTATTTAATCAAACCTCCAAAACTTATAGTGCGGATATAACCTCCCATATTAATGCGCTTTTCCGAGGAACATTGACCAATAAGGATTGGCTCTTTTATGGGGGAATAGTTTCTGTAGGTTCCGAGGATGATAATTTCAAAAAATCATTGAGGCAAATGGTAGTAAGAAAAGACCGAATCAAGGTCAAAGCCATCTATTCAAAAATCAAATAAAAAACTGCTTTTCAAGAAGCTAAAAGAGTCCACTTTCAAATTTTAAGAAAGTGGATTCTTTTTTTTGGCATGAAAGCTGTTTCTTTGTGCAAGTTCTAGAAAACAAAAAGAATTTTTCAATATGTGTGGAATTGTAGCATATGTGGGGCAGCAAGAAGCTCTTCCCATTATTATCAAAGGTCTAAGAAGATTAGAGTATAGAGGGTACGATAGTGCAGGCGTAGCTTTGCTGGATCATAATGGCCTTAGTATTTATAAAAAGAAAGGAAAGGTCTCTGAGTTAGAAAAACATTTGGAGTCCAATGGTGATATCAAATCCAATATTGGAATCGGTCATACAAGATGGGCTACTCACGGTGAACCTAATGATGTAAATGCGCATCCGCATTATTCCTCCTCCGAAAAACTGGCAATGATCCACAATGGGATTATTGAGAATTATGAGGTCCTAAAGAAAGACTTGATTCAGAAAGGATATAAGTTTCATTCAGAAACTGATACTGAGGTATTCATCAAATTCATTGAGGACATTCAGCTTCATAATAAATGCTCTTTAGAAGAAGCATTGCGTCTGGCACTGCACAAGGTGGTAGGTGCTTATGCGATCGTTCTGATCAACAAAGAGGAACCTGACACCCTAATTGCAGCTAGAAAAGGCTCTCCTTTGGTTATCGGTGTTGGAGAAGATGAATATTTCTTGGCATCGGACGCAACCCCTATTATTGAGTATACCAACAAGGTGGTTTATTTGGATGATTACGAAATAGCTGTAATCCGTAATAATAGGCTTCAGGTAAAAACCATAGAAAACGTAGAGACCAATCCATACATCAATCAATTGGAGATGGAATTGGAAGCGATTGAAAAGGGTGGTTATGATCATTTCATGTTGAAGGAGATCTATGAGCAGCCCAAGTCCATCGCTGACTGTTTGAGAGGAAGATTGGATGCAAAATCCGGAAGATTGGTTTTAGGTGGTCTACGTGATTACATGAACAAATTCCAAAATGCTGAACGGATTATCATCACGGCTTGCGGTACATCTTGGCATGCCGGCTTAGTTGCTGAATATCTGTTCGAAGAATTTGCCAGAGTTCCTGTAGAAGTAGAATATGCATCTGAATTCAGATACAGAAACCCAGTCATCAATGATAGAGATTTTGTAATCGCAATTTCTCAATCAGGAGAAACTGCTGATACCTTAGCTGCTATTGAACTGGCAAAATCAAAAGGGGCAACCATATTTGGAGTATGTAATGTGGTGGGTTCTTCTATCCCAAGAACAACCCATGCCGGATCCTATACTCACGCGGGACCAGAAATTGGAGTAGCTTCAACAAAAGCATTTACGGCCCAAATCTCAGTTTTGGCTATGATGGCTTTGAAGTTAGGTTACCAAAGAGGAACGCTTCCGGAAAGTCGTTACATCCAGTTGCTGCATGAGCTTGCGGCTATTCCATCCAAAGTGGAGAAAGCTTTGCAGACAAATAAGCAAATCGAATATATCGCTTCCGAATACAAGGACGTGAGAAATGCACTTTATCTGGGAAGAGGTTACAATTTCCCTGTAGCCTTGGAGGGCGCTTTGAAACTGAAGGAAATCTCTTATATCCATGCGGAAGGTTATCCTGCAGCGGAAATGAAGCATGGTCCTATTGCCTTGATTGATGAAGAAATGCCAGTAATCTTTATCGCTACTCAGGATAGTTCTTATGAGAAAGTGGTAAGTAACATTCAGGAAGTGAAAGCAAGAAAAGGAAAAGTAATTTCAGTAGTGACTGAAGGAGATACTCAGGTGAAAAGTATGGCTGATCACGTCATAGAGATACCGGAAACTCACGAAGCTTTTGCTCCATTGGTTTCAGTAATTCCTCTTCAATTGCTATCCTATCACATCGCAGTGATGAGAGGTTGTAATGTAGACCAACCTAGAAACCTCGCAAAATCAGTGACAGTTGAATAATATCCAAGGCCTTCAGAAATGAAGGCCTTTACTTTTTTAATCCCCACAAGTACCTTGGGTAAAGGAAGTAATCCCTCTGGACCTAGCCTCACAATCATTGCCATAGGTAATCCCATTACACCCACATACAGGTGCATAGATTTGGTAGCAAGCTGCAGTATCCTTGACTAACCTTGAATCATAACAATCAGGTGGAAGCTCTTCATCGCATTGAAATGCTGAAAAGAGGAGAACGCAAATCGCTGATATAAAGGATAATCGTTTCATCTGTTTATAATTTGTTTTTTCAGTGGTCAGATGGAATGCCCTACCCCGATTTATCGGGGCATCCCCCTCCCTATCCGCCGCGGCGGACGGGACAAGTTGTGTGAGATTTTTCCTCATGGGCATTTCATAATTTCAATAATAATATCAATGTAGGAGACGAAAAATCAAATCTAAATGATACAAGGACAATTATAAGGAAAGGAATCAGCAACTAAAGATAAATCCTTAATTTTGCCTTGCGAATAAAATAGTATGCTGGACAAATTACAATCAATAAAAGAACGGTTTGAAGAAGTGGGTCAACTGATCGTGTTGCCTGAATCCATGGCGGACATGAGTAAGTATGCCAAGCTAACCAAGGAATATAAAGACCTTGAAAAAATTGTAGCTGTATACGATGAGTATAATCTAGTCCTGCAAAATATTTCGAGTTCCAAGGAAATTCTGGATAAAGAAAAAGATCCTGACTTTCGAGATATGGCTAAGGCTGAGTTGGAGGAGTTAAAGGAAAGAAAAGAAGAGCTTGAAAATGAATTGAAGCAATTACTCATCCCCAAGGATCCCAATGATTCCAAAGACTGTATTCTTGAAATTAGAGGAGGAACCGGTGGGGATGAAGCCGCAATTTTTGCTGGAGATTTATTTAGAATGTATGAGCGTTTCTGCGAAATGCAGAATTGGAAGCTTACTGTTTTGGATTTAACTTTTGGATCAGCAGGTGGATACAAGGAAATTATCGCTACCATTTCCGGTGCAGATGTATATGGAATGATGAAATATGAATCGGGAGTTCATAGAGTTCAGCGAGTTCCAGCTACCGAATCTCAAGGGAGAGTTCATACTTCAGCAGCTTCAGTGGCAGTTCTACCTGAAATGGACGAAGTGGAGGTACACTTGGACATGAATGATATCAGAAAAGATACTTATTGCTCATCCGGGCCTGGAGGACAATCTGTCAACACCACTTATTCTGCCGTAAGACTAACTCACAATCCTACAGGATTGGTTGTGACATGTCAGGACGAAAAGTCTCAAATCAAGAACTTCGAGAAAGCATTGAAGGTACTTCGTTCGAGATTGTATGAGATTGAGCTGGCAAAACACAATGAGTCTGTTGGAGCTCAAAGAAAATCTATGGTTGGCAGTGGTGACAGATCGGATAAAATCAGAACCTATAATTATCCACAATCACGAGTGACGGATCACAGAATCAACAAAACCGTATACAATCTACCCGAGGTAATGGACGGTCACATTGAGGAATTTATCTCCGCTTTACGCTTTGCAGAAAACTTGGAGAAGATGCAGAGCTCGGGTTTGGAGGAATAATTTTTCCTTTTGCATAATTGTTGAATGAATATTGCAGAATGTGATTTTTGACTAGTATCTTGAAGAAATAACTGAAAAGTTCTTATGATCATTGCCGGAGAAAGAGATATCAACCTAGTGACATGGAATGAGGCCCATTTCCATCAGCTATATCCTCTTGCCAACAACCCAAAAATAGCCATGAATCTGAGGGATAGTTTTCCTCAGCCTTATACCATTCACGATGCCCGGCATTGGATCGAACACAATCAAAAGTTTAATCCCCCTCAGAATTTTGCTATAGAGTTTCAAGGAAAACTAGCAGGAGCAATCGGCTGTGAAAGAGGGAAGGATGAATTGAGAACCAATATGGAATTAGGTTTCTGGGTTGGTGAACCTTTTTGGCGAAAAGGAATTGCTACGGAGGCTGTGCGTTTATTTACCAAGCACCTGTTTGACAAATTCGACATTCAGCGAGTTTATGCTCAAGTATATGATTTCAACGGGGAATCTATGAATGTGCTTGAAAAAGCAGGCTATATTCCTGAGGCAATTTTGAAAAAAGCATTTATTAAACGAGGAGTAGTCGGCGACTTATTTCAATATGTAAAAATAAGAGGCGAGGAATAATCCTCGCCTTTTTTCTTAAACCTGCTCTAGAGCCTGGCTGACGTCGGCAATCAAGTCTTCATAATGCTCCACTCCTATGGAAAGGCGAACCAACTTTTCTGATATTCCCAACATTTTTCGGTCTGCATCACTTACATCCGAATGAGTCATAGTAGCCGGATGCTGTGCTAAGGACTCCGTACTCCCTAGGGAAACGGCCAGTTTGAATAATTTGAGATTATCCAGAAAACCAAAGGCCTCTTTTTCTCCTCCTTTAATATCGAAAGAAACCATCGCCCCGGCACAGCTAAGCTGTTTCTTATAAATATCGTATTGCGGGTCTCCTTCTTGTAAATGCCCAAGGAAATATACTTTTTCTACTTTTGGATGAGCTTTCAAAAAATCTGCCACATTTCGGGCATTTTCAGCCTGCTGAGTCATTCGAACCTTTAGAGTTTCCAAACTTCTCATCAATAACCAACCTGTCCAAGGTCCGGCCATATTTCCCAAAAATGTCCGAAGGGTTCTGACTCTTTTCATCAGCTTGGCATTTCCCAATACCGCTCCGGCTATCAGGTCAGAGTGCCCACCGATATATTTGGTAGCGGAATAAACAACCAAATCCGCTCCATGCTGTAGTGGGTGTTGCCACAATGGTCCCATATAAGTATTATCCACTACAAGCTGGGCGGGAGATTCTTTGTCTCCTAATTGCTTTGCTACTTTGCTGCATAGCTCCAAGTCAAAGAGAGAGTTGGTAGGATTGGCTGGAGATTCTACATATACCATTTTGACTTGATGCCCTTTTGCTTTCGCCAAAAGTTCATCTTCTGTCTCATTCTCCGTAAATCCGATTCCTTTGATCCCATATTCTGGTAAAACTTTGTTGATAAAGTGATCTGTTCCGCCATAAACAGGCATACTGTAAAGCAGGGCATCTCCCGGCCTCAGGAATTCAAGAAAAACAGTAGATATAGCAGACATGCCGCTCTCAAAAACGCAACACTCTTCCGCCTGATCCCAGAGAGATAGTCTTTCTTCCAAAATCTGTAAATCCGGATTATTAAGGCGAGAGTAAATCAAACCAGGTTGCTCGCCTACGTTTCTTTCCCGCTTGCCATAAGCAAGCTCAAAAAACTCTTTTCCCTCTTGGGCGCTTTTGAATACGAAAGTGGACGTCTGAAAAATTGGGCATTTGACTGCTCCCTCAGACCATTCCGGCTTGTATCCATAGGACATCATTAAACTTTCTGGGTGCATGGGTATTTGGGTTTATATTTTACTCAAATCACCATAAAAGTTTTTACTTTTTCAATTCCTAATTCCTTATTTTATTTTGTATCAAAAGTTCATTCAGTCCTATATTCTGAATTTTTTGAAATAAATTAGATATTGTTCTTTATTGACAGAATATTATTTGGAATTCTTAATCAATGAAGCGCTTCTCCTTTAACTAATTAGGAATTGGATAATTTTAACGAATCCAGATTTTCTTACTGATCAATCTATCCTTATTCGAAAGTCTAAAAATCAATAAGCCTTTTGGCAAGTCTGTTAATCTTATACTTTTTAAACCCGGGGAAACAGGTGTGGAAAAAACTACCTGACCTCGCTGATTGGAAACTTCCACCCAGTTCCATGTATCCAAGAAATCAGATTCTATAAATACATCCCCTTCACTTGGATTGGGAAAGATTTTTAAAGTACTGTCTCCGCTGTTTGGTTCCAAGGCTGTGATCAAACTTACTTGAACGCCCAATTTAATTTCCTCGCTAAAATTACAGGAATTCTGCGCTCTTACCTGAACTTCAAAATTACCTTCACTTTCCCATCTAACTCGAACTTTCCCAGTTCCTTGACCCTCAAGGATTCTACCACCCGCGCTTAATGACCACTGATAATTATGGCCCTCATTGACTGCTACTGAATAGGTTTGTTCTCCTGGAGGCACTAGGTTCTCTCCTGAAATTTGGTCCGGAGCAGTAGGTAATGCATTGATTTGGATGGGAAGAGTGATTGTTTCCCTTTGACCACAAGCATTTTCTGGGGTAGCTTTCAAACTTCCAAGTCCAGGGTTTATCCATTTAACTAGAACAGTCGAGGTACCCTGTCCGCTGAGTATTTCTCCGCCATTGGCTTCCCAAGTGTAGCTGATACCCTGCAGATTTGGAAGCTGGTAAGACTCCTCATTCGTCTCACAAACAGTCCCATTTCCATCAATTTTCAGATTAGCTGGAGGTAATTGAGATACATTGACCTCCAGAAAAGAGGTTTCACCTGCTCCGCAAAAATTGCTTCTACTTACAAAGATGGCTTTTCTTCCCGGGTCTGTCCATTCGACTTCAACCGTATTGGTTCCTTGCCCGTTGATGATTTGCCCTCCATCAACTCTCCATACCAATTGAGTTCCGGCTATTTGGTTATCTGTAATTCGGTATATCTGGCTTTCAAGGCAAGTCTCTGAAGCACCAGAAATCTCACTTAATGCTCCAGTGGGGGGGACACAATTATAGATGAGAATACTTCCGTCGTCCCCGGCTGCATAAGCTATGAAAGGGGTTCCCGCGCTGACGGCATTCAGGTTTCTACTGGTCCCTGTCTCGATTTTTGTCCAGGATTCTCCTCCATCCTTGGTTACTAGCGCCAATCCATTCTTGCCGGAAATAAAACCAAATTGGCTATCGAAAAAATCAACTGAAAGTAAATCTTCGGTAGTTCCACTGTCAATACTTCTCCAAGTCTCAGACTTGTCCTCAGTTTTGATAATAGTACCTCCATCCCCGACGGCTATGGCTTGAAATTCCCCAAGTTTTGCTAACCCATTGAGATTCCTGCTTGTACCCGAATTGACCGGCTCCCATTGACTTCCACCAAAAGAATATAGAATTAAGCCGTTTTCGCCAATTGCAATTCCAATAGCAAAATCAAAAAACATCAAATCTTTCAAATTGGTCGTGGAATTAGAAGTAACACTTAAATCCCAAGTACCTCCAGAATCGGAAGATCTAGTAATAAAGCCATTAGTCCCTGCCAGGTAAAGAACCGAAGGTGCAAAAAGATAAAAGCCATCTACTCGTTGGGTAGTGTTAATACTAAATTCTCCCCACGCTGAGCCTGAGTTACTAGTTCGATAAATCTTACCCCCAGGACCTGATATATAGCCAAAGGCAGTATTCCAAAAATCAATTGCACTGATGGTAAATTGTTCTGGTATAGGTCTTGAAACAAAAGTTCTGCCTGAAGTAGAGCTAACCAAAAACTCTCCTCTTTCACCAGCCACAAATCCAACCCTGTCAGTTTTGAAATCTACGGAGGTGAAGTTATTTCTATATCCTGCCAACCTTTGGGTATATGTGCTTCCGGCATTGGCGGAAGAAATCAAGTACCCATCTTGACCGGACGCAAAAACCGTATTGGAACCAGGGATAAATGATAATCCTAAAATATTTCTGGTGTTGGTTGCACCCAAATTAGCTCGCGCAAAACTCGACCCCGAATTCGCAGACCTGACCGAAGTAGCATTTTCACCGACAGCAACAATAATTCTAACATCCCTTGGAGCAATTTTCAAATCATTCAATTTGACATTTGTACCAGTATTCAATAGTTGCCAGGTATTACCCCCATCAATGGTTTTGATCATTCTTCCATTGTCTCCAGCTGCATATCCAATTAATGGAGAGGAGAACCTGACAGCATACAGAGATTCCGTTAGGCCGGAATTTAGGCTTGTCCAGGAAGCTCCTTTATTAAAGCTCCTTAATATCAAACCCTCCTGTCCAACAGCATAAACAGTGTCTCTATTAATAAACTCCACTCCAAAAATAGCTTTCGTTTGGCCTGTGGAATTTTCTTGCCAAGAAGTCCCGTCATTCGTGGACTCGAATATTTTTCCTGATGAGCCCGATATAATCCAATTGTTTTCCCCATTATAGCTGATATCATGGAAATCGGAGGATTGCCCAATGTTTATTTTGGACCAAGAATTACCTCCATCTACAGTTTTTAAAATCAAGCCCGAATTACCTACAGCAAGACCCAAATTTGAATTTTTAAAAACCAGATCTACAACTCTGCCATCGAATTGATAGGTTAATTCTTCCCAAGTTTGGCCGGCATTGCTTGTTTTGATCAATAACCTTTCCCCTCCTGCATAGGCAATGCTATCATTCACCCAAAAAACAGCTTCCAAGTCCAAACCCCAACTTTGCAATCTAGTCCAGGTCTGGGCCTGTGCACAGTGGTACGAAAAGAAAAAAGTAAGGAGTAAGAAAGAGATTTTTTTCATGAAGCTGAAAATGTACTAAAACAAAAATAAGTCATTTACGCTCATGTCAAAGCAGTTTAGTAGAAAGCCTTAAATCCAAACCAAAAAAAACCAATTTTACTGGCCTGTGTTTGATCAAGGTTGGGTATTTTTAATAATACAAATTCGCATAAGATGAAAAAGCAAGTCATATTCTCTCTTTTCCCGGTACTGGTAGCATGTGGATCAGGTGAAAGAGTTTCTAAAGAAGTTTTTGAAGAAGTAAACCAAGCCATGGAGGTGAAAAAGCTGAATGAAGCTGAAATTATTGAAGCAGCCATGATTTGGGGAGACTCAATTAGTCAAGAGGCACAAAACCAACTTATTTCAAATCTCCAAAACGCAATCTCTGAAAAAGGGGTGGCAGGTGCTATCGAGTTTTGCAATGTAAATGCCCTCCCAATTTTACAAGAGGTAGCGAAAAAATACGATGTTAAAATAAAGCGAGTATCCAATCAGTACCGTAACCCCAAAGATCAGCCGGATGAGATGGAAAAAAGGATTTTAGAAACCTATGAGTATGATATGGAGAATAAAATTGAACCATCCCCCAATATTCAAAAAATTGAAAATGGGGAGGTCTATCTCTACAGTAAATCCATCATCATACCAGGAGGACTTTGTCTCAATTGCCATGGCGAACCCGGTAAGGACATAAACGATGAAACATTAAAGAAGCTAAATGAGCTTTATCCACAAGATCAGGCAAAAGGTCATCAGATCGGTGACCTGAGAGGAATGTGGTCCATTAAAATCCCCAAAAAGGAGGTTGTTAAAAGGATGTAATCAATCCAAGAAATTTTATTTTTTATTTGGGGACTTTCCCCTAATTTGATTGACTCATTCATGATTCAGTCAAAATTTATGCTTTTCCGGTATCGAATTCTTTTGCTTTTTATTGCGGCCCTTTTTACAGCATGGATCCTGAAAAACCGTGAACTGTTTGAAGCTTATACTCAAGTCATTCCTGGAACTCAGGTAAAGTTTACCATGGTTCCAATTCCGGGGGGAAGCTTTTTGATGGGTTCGGCTAATGAAAAATATTCGGATGAAACCCCCGCTCACCGGGTCGAGATAGAACCTTTTTGGATGTGCACACATGAGGTCACCTGGGATGCTTTTGAGCTTTTTTTAGACAAAAATTATGAAACAGCGATTTCAGAGGGCCCGATCGGGCAAGTTGTAGACGGCCTTAGCCGTCCAAGCCTTCCTTATCTGGATATGACATTCGGAATGGGAAAAGAAGGAAAGCCGGCCATTGGAATGACTCAATACGGGGCCATTCAATATTGTCATTGGCTATATTTGAAAACAGGCATTTTTTACCGGCTCCCAACAGAAGCAGAGTGGGAATACGCTGCAAAAGCAGGAACTAAGTCATCCTATTTTTTTGGAGAGGATGCAAAGAAGCTCTCCGAATACGCCTGGATAGCAGAAAATTCCAATGAAAGCACTCAAAAAGTTGGCTTAAAAAAAGCCAATCCTTGGGGGCTTTTTGATATCTATGGAAATGTCATGGAATGGACTTCCGACCAATATGAAGCGGACTTTTATGAGAGATCGCCGGAAAAGAATCCACAAAACCCCTCGATAAAACTCTATCCCAGAGTAGTCAGAGGCGGAAGCTATAAGCACAAGGCGGAAGAAATCAGTAGCGCCAGACGATTCCAAAGTGAGCCAAAGTGGAAGCAATTGGATCCGCAAATACCAAAAAGTCAATGGTGGTTCCCTGAAGCACCATTCCTGGGAATGAGACTTGTCAGACCTCTCAACCCACCTAGTCCGGAAGAAATCAAAGCCTATTATACCAAGGCTCCAATAGATGATTATTAAACCTAAAAATAACCTGCTTATGAAACCTGAACATTCACGCCGGAATTTCATGAAAACTTCGGCAATCATTACAGGAGGAATATTAACATCCCCCTTCGTTTTGCCCAAGGCCTATGCTGCGCCTGACAATCACCTCAAACTAGCCCTGATAGGATGCGGCGGTAGAGGCACCGGGGCTGTATTTCAGGCATTCGAAACCGGTCATCCCATCAAACTGGTTGCTATGGCTGATGCCTTCCGGGATAGGCTAGACGGAAGCTTGAAACCAATTTTGGATAAATATGGAGCAGAAAAAGTAGTTGTGCCGGAGGAAAGGAAGTTCGTGGGCTTCGATGCATACAAACAAGCCATTGCTGAAGCAGATGTAGTGATTTTAGCCACACCTCCAGGTTTTAGGCCACCGCATTTTGAAGAAGCAGTAAATCAAGGAAAGCAGATTTTCATGGAAAAGCCGGTAGCAACAGATGCTGCAGGAATCAGAAGAGTTTTGGCTGCGGCTGAAATAGCAAAGGCTAAGAAATTAAATGTGGTGGTTGGACTTCAAAGACACTATCAAAGTAATTATAGAGAAACCATTCAACGAATTCACGACGGTGCGATAGGGGATATTACCGGGGGTCAGGTTTACTGGAATGATGGAGGAGTCTGGGTAAGAGAGCGGCAGCCCGGACAAACTGAAATGGAATATCAAATGAGGAACTGGTATTATTTCAACTGGCTCTGTGGAGACCACATTACTGAACAGCACGTCCATAATATCGATGTGGCAAATTGGGTAAAACAAGGGTATCCCGTGAAGGCTGAAGGCACAGGAGGCAGGCTTGTCAGAACAGGAAAAGAGCATGGGGAAATTTTCGATCATCATGTAGTCACTTTTACCTATGCTGATGGTTCGGTAATTCACAGTGAATGCAGGCATTTCCCAGGCGCAGCAAACAGAGTAGATGAATCTTTTCAGGGAACCAAAGGAAAAGCCTATTTAAGCGCTGGAAATCATGGTAACCTATCCGATTGGAAAGGAAATGCTATCTATTCTCATAATAGGGAAAACAATGTCAATCCCTATCAGCAAGAACATAATGAACTTTGGGATGCACTTTTCAAAGGTGAATACAAATTTGCCGATGCCGAGAATGCTGCCAAAAGTACCATGACCTCTATTATGGGTAGGTACGCTACTTATTCAGGAAAAGTATTGACTTGGGAAGAAGCCTTAAATGGCAAAGTGGACCTTTTCCCTGAAAAATTAGCTTGGGATACTTCGCCTAAAGTATTGCCAAATGAAGATGGCTACTATCCTCATGCGATTCCAGGAAAGACCCAGGTGATTTAATGAAAAAAAATTATCAGGTAGTAAAAGCCCTTGATTGGAAAAACAATTTCATACTTGACATAAAAAATTGATCTACACATGAAATGTCCATGAGGAAAAATCTCACACAACTTGTCCCGTCCGCCGCGGCGGATCGGGAGGGGGATGATTACCCTGGGCATTCCATCTGACCTTTGAAAAACAAATTATAAACAGATGAAAAGACGAGGATTTATAAAAAAGCTGGGTTTAGGAGGAACAGTCATGAGTGTTTCAGGGGCATTAAGCTTTCCAGCTTACTCCGAGAGACTTGAAGAAGAGCCTTTCAAAATGGATTTTGCCCCGCATTTTGGGATGTTTAAGAATTCAGCCCCTGGAGGTTTAGCCGATGAACTGAAGTTTATGGCGGATCAGGGATTTCGCTCCTTGGAAGACAACGGGATGCTAGGTCGATCCATCGATGATCAGAACCTAATTGCCAAGACCATGGAACAATTAAATATGAGAATGGGAGTATTTGTTGTGGATGGTGGAGATAATTGGAAAACATCCCTGACGACTGGCAAGCAAGAGTTTCTGGACAACTTTCTGAATACTTGCAAAAAATCCGTTGAGGTTGCAAAAAGAGTCAATGCCAAGTGGATGACTGTTGTGCCAGGCTTTTATGAAAGACGAATGCCAATCGGAATCCAAACAGCCAACGTGATAGAAGCTTTAAAGCGAGGAGCGGAAATATTCGAACTCCATGGTTTGACTATGGTTTTGGAGCCCCTAAGTGACACCCCAGAGCTTTTCTTAAGAAATGCAGATCAAACTTATATGATATGTAAAGCGGTGGGCAGTCCTTCCTGTAAGATACTTTATGATATCTATCACATGCAGCGAAACGAGGGAAACCTTATTGCCACCATGCAAAATACCTGGGATGAGATTGCCTATATTCAAATCGGAGATAATCCAGGCAGAAAGGAACCAGGAACAGGCGAAATACATTATGGTAATGTTTTTAAATTCATTCATGAAAAAGGATTCGACGGAATTCTAGGAATGGAGCACGGCAATGCCATGCCAGGAAAGGATGGAGAGTTGGCATTGATTGATGCTTATCGAAAAGTAGATGTTCAATAAATAAAAATGATTCAAAAAAAATTGTTGGCGCTTGCCTTAGGGCTAGCGCTTTTTTCCTGTCAAAAAGTAAGTCACGAAGTAGTACCAGAAAAACCTCAAGGTTGGGAGATCTATTCCACACCCAAGGAGAGCTCATTGAGAGGTCTTTCACCCGTTACAGGTGATATTGTATGGGTTAGTGGAAGCCGGGGAACTTGGATGCGCACATTAGATGGTGGCAAAACCTGGGATTCAGGTACCATAGCCGGATTAGATACCGTAGATTTTAGATCTATTTATGGTTTTGATGCAGAAAAAGCAGTAGCAGTATCAGCTGGTCAGCCTGCTGTCATTTATAAAACCCTGGATGGAGGAAAAACTTGGGTGTTAAAGCATCAAGCCTCTGAGAAGGCCTTTTTAGACGGGATAACATTTGCTACTGAAGAGCGAGGCTATGTCTTCGGAGATCCAGAAGACGGGCGATGGACAATTTTGGAAACCGTAGATCAGGGAGAAAGCTGGAGATTGATAGATTCCCTACCCCAAGCAGCTGAGGGAGAGGCAGGATTTGCTGCCAGTGCATCTTCTTTGATCGCTGAAGGTGATCACCTATACTTAGGCAGTGGCGGAAAAGAGGCCAACCTTTACGTCTCAAAAGATCGGGGAAATTCATGGGAAAAATTTAAAAGCCCATTACAACAAGGTGAATCTTCTCAAGGTATTTTTGCTTTGACCTCGACAGGTAAAGGAGAAATTATTGTCACAGGTGGTGATTATCTTCATGAAAATCAAAATGAAGGTAACTTAGGGATTTTTCTACCAGAAGATAAAAAATGGATCAATTCGGAAACTAGTGTTTTTGGATATAGATCGGGAATTTCTTTTTTCCCGAGATTTCAGTGGGTAGTGGCTGTAGGTCCTAATGGTACTGATTTTTCCAAAGATGGAGGTTTAAATTGGGAGAAAATTAGCTCAGAAAATGAGGGCTTTCACGCTGTGAAAATGAGTCAGTCAGAAGGTACCCTATGGGCATCTGGTGCACAAGGAAAAGTAGGAAAATTGACATTTTGAAAACAAACAGGTGAATTTTTTAACCTATTTGGAGAAAATGCACGTATCCTATTAAATATTAGTAAAGAATTAAAGGATATTTATGAGTAAAGACAGACTCTGTATTATCTTTGATTGAAAATTTTTATCTTATCCAACTAATCCCAGTAAATAGAATCAATATGTTTGAAATTATTCCTTCAATATGGCTTATCAATGGCAAGTGCGTTCGTCTAAAAAGAGGCGATTTCGCTACTGAAGAGGTAATTTCCAATAACCCTCTTGCTATAGCGCAGGAGTTTGAGTCTATCGGACTTAAAAGACTTCATCTCGTAGACTTGGATGGAGCCAGAAGAGGCGAGCCTAAAAACTATCACATTCTGGAAGCAATCACAGGCTATACGGACCTGAAAGTTGACTTTACAGGAGGGGTTACCACTGATGGAGACGTGATTAAATGTTTCGAATTTGGAGCAAAATCAGTTACTATTTCCTCAGCAGCCGCGAATTACCCAGAGCGGTTTGCACAATTTATCCTTTCCTATGGCAGGGAAAAAATCAATCTTGCTGCTGATACTAATCCAGTAGATAATAAAATTAAAATCCGTGGTTGGTTGAAAAAGACCAGTATTGATTTATTTGATCATATTGAGTTTTTCTATGATAGAGGACTGAAGTATCTTAAATGCTCTGACGTTTCCAGGGATGGAGTGATGGAAGGGCCAAACTTGGAACTATACCAAAGAATTATTGATCGATTCCCTACAATTCACCTTGCAGCTAGTGGTGGTATTAGAGGAATCGATGATTTTAAAAAAATGAGAGATATCGGAGTCAGGTCCGCTGTTTTTGGAAGAGCCTACTATGAAGGTAAAATCACCTTAAAAGACCTGGAAAACTTTATACAAGAAGCATAAAAAAAGAGGCCAAAAAGCCTCTTTCTTTGCTATTAAGAAAACACAAATTAATCTGCTTTGAATTTGTCCACTACATAAAGAAAAATGTTGAACGATAATGTTGACGGTAGTGGCTCAACTTTTTTACCCTCTGGATTCAAAACAACTTCTCTTCTGATAGGAGTTGAAGGAATTGGAAGAGGGTTTGAATTGGACTTAGATGGACTAAGCACTTTCGGAATTATCACTTCTTGAACATTTTGTTCGTCAAAAAGTGGTTTTTCCAAGATTTTAGCCGATTCTGGTTCAATTTTATCACGATCATTCTGAGCGAAAGATTCTTCTGCCATCAGGCACATTCCCAAAACAGCCCCCGTGAAGAATCCGATTTTTTTAAAAGGAAATGGTGAATAATTGAACATTTGTAGAATTGGATTACCAGTGTTTAACTCTTAGGTTTGTAAAAGGTTTCTAAAAATAATAAAAATTTTTTTATGCAAACGATTGATTACAAAGATTTCGAAAAAATAGATTTTCGGGTTGGGACAATTATCCAAGTCGAAAATTTTGAAAAAGCCCGCAACCCTTCCTATAAAATTTGGATTGACTTTGGAGAAGATATTGGAATAAAAAAGTCATCTGCTCAGGTAACTCACCTGTATTCTCATGAAGATTTGATGGGAAGACAAGTAGTTTGTGTAGTAAATTTCAAGCCTCGCCAAATTGCAGACTTCATGTCAGAAGTCTTGATCACCGGATTTTCAAATTCAGATAACGCAATTGTCTTAACCTCGGTGGAAAGACCTGTTCCCAATGGATCAAAACTTCATTAATAAATCAGCCATGATCAAAAAACTCAGCCTTATCCTACTTTTGCTTCAAAGCACTTTAATTAATGGGTTTTCCCAAGACAGTCTTTCTGTAAATCGAAGCCCTCAGGCTTTTGCAACAATTCACAGCGGTACTTTTAACGGGAAGCAGATTTCTTACAAAGCCTTGGTCAAAGAAACATTTTTAACCAACAAAAAAGGGGAGGTCACCGCATCGATGTGGAGCACCTCTTATTTAAAAGAGAACTCGGATCATAAAAAAAGACCTGTCACCTTTATTTTCAATGGCGGCCCTGGATCTGCCTCTATTTGGTTACACATGGGATTTTTTGGCCCCAAAGTAGTCAAGGTAGACTCGGAAGCGAATCAAGATGATGGAGCTGCTCCTTTTAAATTTGTCGACAATAAACAAGCATTGCTTGATATCACAGATTTGGTATTTATAGATCCAATCGGTACAGGATTCAGTAAAGTGATGGGTAAGGGAAAAAATGAAGATTATTGGGGCTTAGTAGAAGATGCCGAATCAATATCCCAATTCATCAGACTTTGGCTTAAAGAACATAAAAGATGGCAAGCCCCTAAGTTCATAGCAGGTGAAAGCTTTGGCACAACCCGGGCTGCTAAGGTTGCGGAGGTGCTGGAAGAAGGAGGTCAACATGTAGCCCTTAATGGCATTATTCTGATTTCTCAGGCCTTAGATTATCAAGGCTCCTCTTCTTGGCAGGATAATCTGGTTTCAAATTTTACATACCTCCCTTCGATGGCACTCACTGCTCGCTACCATGGAAAAGCAGGAAAGGGTAAATCTATTGAGGAATTTGCACAGGAAGCTAGAACATTTGCTTATGAGCAATATTTACCCTCCTTATTTAAAGGTGAGCTTCAATCTGCATCGGAAAAGGAGGAAATAGCAGAGAGGCTATCCTATTTCACTGGTCTGGAAAAAGATTATATCCTTCGCTCGGATAATCAAATCTTGATGCACCGATTCAAAAAAGAATTATTGAGACGGGAAGGAAAAGCCATCGGAACTTTAGATGGAAGATTTGCGGCAGTAGAGACTGATCAAGTTGCGGAAGGCCCGGTGTTAGGGGATCCCAGCGATTACATGACCGAAGCAGCCTATTCTGCAGTTTTCAACCAGTATCTATTAGACGATTTGCAAGTAAAGCTAGATCAGCCTTATCTGAGTTCAAATAGTACGATTGGCTCATCATGGAGATGGAGGCCAGTACCTGACGGAGCTTACTGGGAGCCAAGCTATGTCAGTACTGCCAGATCACTGAGCGAGGTGATGCACAGAAATACTGCTCTCAAGGTAATGGTCGCAAATGGATATTATGATTTAATTACTCCATTCTTTGATGCAGAATATACTTTTGCTAGACATAATTTCCCCCAGGAGAGAATTCAAATGAAGTATTACGAGGCTGGACACATGATGTATAATCGTCAAGAAGATTTTGATGCCCTCGCAAGGGATATCAGAGCTTTTTTGGAAAAGCTGATTCCTTAACCTCTACTCTTGCTCCTTCAATAAGGGAAGGAGCTCTTCTAGATATTCTCGATTATTTGCTAATCTAGGCACTTTGTTTTGGCCTCCTAATTTCCCTTTTTTTCCCAGCCAGCTTTCAAAAAGGCCTTCTTGGGCAAAATGGATCAATGGCTGGGTTAATGCCAAGTCTTTATACCTTTTGGCATCATAATCAGAGTTAATCTCTCTCAAATGTTGATCTAAAAGCTTTTTAAACTCCTCCCCGTCTTTGGGTGGAGTTTTAAATTCAATGATCCACTCATGTGCACCTTTAGACCCGCTACTTTCAAAATAAACAGGTGCTGCAGTAAAATTTAAAATTGTTGCCTGAGTTTTTTCTGCTGCAAAGGCTATGGCATTTTCTGCATTTTCCACAATCACTTCTTCCCCAAAAGCATTGATAAAATGCTTGGTTCGACCGGATATTTTGAATCGATAAGGATAGGTAGAGGTAAATCGAATGGTATCACCGATTTTATATCTCCATAATCCGCCATTGGTTGTGATGACAACTGCGTAGTTTTTACCAACCTCCACATCGCCTAATGGAATTAAGGTTGGATTTTCGCTACTCCATTCTTCCATCGGAATAAACTCATAGAAAATCCCATAATCCAAAAGCAACAATAACTCGTCTGAATCAGGCCTATCCTGTAATCCAAAAAATCCCTCCGAAGCATTGTAGGTTTCCATGTACCTCATTTTCTCTGAAGGAATCAATTCTTTAAAAAGAGATCGATATGGGCCGAATGCCACCGCACCGTGGAAAAAAACTTCTAAGTTTGGCCAAACTTCTAAAATATTTTTAGCCTTCTTTAGCTCCATAATCCGCTTCAGAAGAACAATAGTCCAAGTAGGAACTCCTGCTATTGAAACCACATTTTCATCCATGGTTTCTCTGGCCATTTTCTCGATTTTTTCCTCCCACTCACTCATGAGTGCTGTTTCAAGGGATGGTGTCCTGACAAACTGAGCCCAAATAGGAAGGTTTTGCATAATGACAGCCGAAATATCTCCAGCTTTAGCGGTTCCATTAGGATTAAGTGGATTTTTCTCGAGCGTTCCTCCAATAGATAAACTTTTGCCTGAAAAGAGTTTGGAGTCAGGAAAATTGTTGACATAGATAGAAACCATGTCTTTTCCCCCCTTATAATGACATTCCTCTAAACTCTCTTCCGAAACAGGGATATATTTGCTTCTACTAGAGGTAGTGCCGGAGGACTTGGAAAACCATTCTATTTCTGAATTCCAGAGCACATACTGCTCCCCTTTCATGATTTTATCGATATAGGGTTTGATCCCATCATAATCGAGTACAGGTACATTTTTCGCAAAATCCTGATAAGTTCGAATGCTTAAAAAATTAAACTCTTTCCCGAATTTGGTTCGCTTACCTGCTTCTATCAGATCTAAAAAAATCTCGTGCTGAACTTCAAGTGGATTTTCTTTAAAATTTTCAATTTGACCTAATCGATTTTTGAAAATCCAGGTCATGAAGCTATTCAGTACTTCCATTATTGGTTAAAAATTTTCCGTTTTAATTCAAATTGACTTCCCAAATATACCTTTCTAACCTGCTCATCGGCAGCCAATTCCTCAGCTGTTCCGGCTTTCAAAAGCCTCCCTTCAAACATCAAATAAGCTCGATCTGTGATAGATAGCGTTTCATTAACATTGTGATCCGTGATCAAAATACCAATATTTTTGGTTTTCAGCTTAGCTACTATGGTTTGAATTTCTTCAACTGCAATAGGGTCCACTCCGGCGAAGGGCTCATCCAACAAAACAAACTTCGGATCCACTGCCAGAGCTCTGGCTATTTCAGTTCTTCTTCGCTCACCACCTGAGAGGACCATTCCCAAGTTTTTTCTGACATGGGTCAAGCTAAATTCTTCCAATAAACTTTCAACTTTTTCCCTTTGCTGCTGCTTGGGCATTTTGGTCATTTCCAAAACCGCCATGATATTTTCCTCTACAGATAGTTTTCTGAAAACTGAAGCCTCCTGAGCCAGATAACCAATCCCCAATTGGGCTCGCTTATACATGGGAAGGCTGGTGATATTGTCATTTTCTAAAAATATCTTTCCCTCGTTGGGCTGAATCAAACCAACAATCATGTAAAAAGAGGTCGTCTTTCCAGCTCCGTTTGGACCTAAAAGCCCAACAATTTCTCCCTGTTCTACTTCTACGGAAATGTCATTCACGACTCTTCTTCCCTTGTAGATTTTCACCAAATGTTCAGCCCTTAGTTTCATCTCTTAATAATTGTCTATAATAATCAAATGGAACCTTCAGATGATGTACTTATCACTCTAATTTTTGAGGTTTTGATCATGCTCGGTTTTATAAGATTACAATTTATTTTTTGAGGAATCTCTTAATTCACACTGCTCTTTTTATTTAGGATATTGTATCAAATTTAAGCTAGCTGAGTTCTCAATCAAATTTGATATCCTTCACATAAAGCTGCAAGCTACTCTTATCTCTGAAAAAATTCTCTCTCAACTCGGCAACTATATCAAACCGCATTCTTCCCCTAAGCATATTTACTGTGGTTAAATCCGGATCTTTTGCTCGGTCAGCCATTCCAAAACCCAAACAAACGGGAGTCGTGAGTTGGCCATCTTGGACAATTTTAAAGCGAAGGTGTTTGTCTTTTAGAACCGCCACATCTTCTGCATATACATTGGATATTCTAAATACTGGCTCGGTGTTTCCGGGGCCAAAAGGAGCCATTTGCTTTAGAATATTATGAAATTTATAATTGATCTGATCGAGTAAAAGCTCATCGTCTACTTCAATTACGGGCTTGCGATGAACCTCTTCAATCCGGCTCTTGACTACCTGCTCGAACTTCGCCTGAAAAGCTGGTACATTATCCACAGAAAGGGTCAATCCCGCCGCATATTTATGTCCCCCAAATTGATCCAATAAATCCGAGCATTCAGCGATAGCTTCATAAATATCAAAATCCACCACCGAACGTGCGCTTCCTGTAGCTTTGGCATTGGATTCGGTCAGGATAATGGTTGGCCGATAATATTTTTCAATGCAACGACTCGCTACAATCCCGATAACTCCTTTGTGCCAATCTTCCTTGAAAAGAACTGTTGAATTCCACTCCGCCTGTTCTTCTCTTTCGGCGATCATTTCAAAGGCTTCCCGAGTAATATTTTCATCAAAATTCCTTCTAGTTGCATTGACCTCATCCACTACTTTAGCTCGCTCAATTGCCTCCTCCAAATCAGTAGAGATTAGCAATTCTACTGAAGCTTTGGCATGTTCTAATCTTCCAGAAGCATTGATTCTTGGTCCGATTTTAAAGACTATATCCGAGATCCCTATTTCCTTTTCGATTTTGCTTCGCAAAATCAAAGCTTTCAGTCCAGCCCTTGGGGTATTATTAATTCTATCTAGGCCGTAATAGGCAAGAATTCTATTTTCTCCCGTAATAGGCACAATGTCCGCTGCTATACTTACTACCAAAAGATCCAAGTAAGCATACAGGTTAGACTCATCCATTCCCCTGCTTTTTGCAATGGCTTGAATCAGTTTAAAGCCAACGCCACAGCCACTGAGCTCTTTATATGGATAATTGCAGTCCTCTCTTTTTGCATCAAGAACAGCAATAGCTTTAGGTAGCTCCTCGCCCGGAGTATGATGATCGCAAATGATAAAGTCCACATCGAGCTGGGAAGCTAAATTGACCTTGTCTATGGCCTTGATCCCGCAATCCAAGGCAATTACCAAAGCAAAGTCATTCTCGGCGGCATAGCGGACTCCTCTTTCACTGATACCATAGCCCTCTTTGTATCTATCCGGAATGTAAAAATCCACCAAAGGATAAAAGCCTTTCAAAAAGCTGTAAACCAAAGCCACTGCCGTAGTCCCGTCCACATCGTAATCCCCATACACCAGAATCTTTTCCTGATTGGCAATCGCTTTTTCAATTCGGGTAACTGCCTGATGCATATCCTGCATCAAAAATGGATCATGCAGCTGGCTCAAGCTGGGGCGGAAGTAATCTTTTGCCTGATCAAAAGACTCCACCCCTCTATTGATCAGCATATTTGATAAAATGGGATTGACATTAATCTCTTTCCCCAGTTTTTCAATTGTGCTTTGTGAGGCTTTGGGTTTTTGTTTCCAGACGTACTCCATGTGACTAAATTACAAAAGTATTTAAGATGAAAATCTCTTCAAATTGAATAGATCGTAGCATTTCAAGCCCTTGAAAACCGAAATAGTTCAGTCCTGAGCTTTTTTTAGTTTTTTGTACTCAAACCAAAAATACGCGGGAAAGATCAGGGATTTCAGTTTCCATTCATTCTTCTCAGTAATCGTCAGACTTTTATCTGAATGCACAGTTCGGTACATTTTTCCTGCAAGCAGACAATGACCAATCAGTGCCAAAAAAATCAACGCATAAATGAGTAATTCTTGCATATCAACTATTCCTCAATACTAAAGCTGCCCATTGATTTCGCTCGGACTGCTTTTCCAGTTTTAACCCCAAGGGACTTGCTATCTCCATCAGGTCATCCACATCCGGAGTGTAAAATCCACTCAAAAACAAAAAGCCATCGGGCTTTAATAAGCCGGCATATATAGGAATCTCATTCAGCAACACGTTCTTATTGATATTGGCCAATACGATATCAAATAGACCTGAAGGATTTACATCTCTGATAGTTCCCAAACCCATTTGAATATCCATCCCGTTCAGGGCGAAATTCTCATTGCCATTGTCCAAACACCAATCATCGATATCAAATGCCTGAACTTCCTTTGCTCCCAACAAATGCGCCATGATGGCTAATATGCCTGTTCCGGAACCCACGTCCAAGACTCTTTTCCCCTGATGATCTACCTCGCCCTGAAGTTTCAGCATTTGGTAAGTAGTGGCATGATGACCTGTACCAAAAGACATTTTGGGATTGATCACTATCTCATGTTGAAATCCTGCTTGGGATGGGTGAAAAGAGGCCCTGACATAAACTAGGTCTCCTACCGATATGGGATCATAGTTTTTTTCCCATTCTTCGTTCCAGTTGACTTTTGCAACTTTCCCTTCTTTCACCGAAATGCTCGCCGCATCTTGGTATTGGGACAATACACCTTCAAAACTTTCCCTGTCAAAAGAATCCGATGGGGCATATACATCAATTCCTTCCTCTGTCTCGAGGAAGGAATCAAAACCTATTTCGGATAATTCAGCTATGAGGATTTCCCGGAATTCTTCCCGGCAACTGATTTTAAACTCCAGGTAATCCATAGAATCAATAAGATTTTACGATTTCGATAAAGTCTCTTGACTTCAATGAAGCCCCGCCAATCAAGCCTCCGTCCACATCTGGCTTGGAAAGTAAATCAGCGGCATTTCCGGCATTCATACTACCTCCATAAAGGATTGAGATTTCTGCAGCTACATCTTTGCCATATTTGGAACCTAAATGTCTTCTCAAAGCAAAATGCATTTCCTGAGCTTGGTCAGAGGTTGCGGTTTTACCTGTTCCGATCGCCCAAATTGGCTCATAAGCAATTACTACTTTTTTGATCTCATCTGCGCTCAAATCAAAAAGAGAGTCTGTCAGCTGAAACTTAACATTAGGCTCGTGAGTACCGGCTTCTCTGATTTCTAAAGATTCGCCACAGCAGAAAATTGGAGTCAGTCCATGCTCTAAAGCCTGTTTTACTTTTACAGAGAGCAGCTCATTGTTTTCTTTAAAATATTCTCTTCGCTCCGAATGTCCAATAATGACATATTGCGCGCCGAAGGAAGCCAAAATTTTTGCAGAAACTTCACCAGTAAATGCACCTGATTCTTTGTCCGAACAGTTTTGTGCTCCCAAATAAACTCCCGGGGTATCCCCAATCAGTTTTTTTACTGGAAAAAGGTGAGGAAAGGGTGGATTCAGCACTATGTGTACATCCTGGATATTTTCGTCCTTGAACATGTTTATGATCTCAGAGGTCAATTTTTGGCCTTCATCAAAAGTCATATTCATTTTCCAGTTACCGGCTATTATCTTTTTGCGCATGATAGAATTAAAATTTTATTAGGTTTGGGATATTCAAATCGTCATAATCTCGAATAAAATTAAGGAAAATGTCCGGTTGGGGAAAAAATAACCTGAATCAGTCTGGAAAAAAGTCCTGGACTTTTACTGAAGCCCAGGAAAAGCTTTCCACCTACTGTGCATATCAGGAGCGCTGTTCTTGGGAAGTTCGAAGGAAATTGTTTGAGAAAGGAATCACAGACGAAAGGGCAGAAGAGCTTATTAGCTATTTGGTCAAGGAAAATTTTTTAGACGAGGAGCGTTTTGCTAGAGCCTTTTGCAGAGGGAAGTTCAGATTGAAGCGATGGGGAAAGAACAGGATCAAAATGGAATTGAAAATGCGTCAGATTCCTGAAGAATTAATCAGAAAAGGCCTTTTGGAAATTGACCCGGAAGAATATTACGATACTTTATTGACAGAAACAGAAAAAAAATGGGCCAAAACGAATGAGTCCGATCCATATAAAAAGCGGTACAAGGTCATTGGTTATCTGATGCAAAAAGGATTTGAGCAAGATCTGATTCAAGAAGCCTTGGAAAGTCTTAAGTGAGAAATCTCAATCAGTTCAAAATCTTTTCTGCCTAATTGAATTTTGATCAATCACAGTCAAAGCAACTTCAAATGAAATATTTTTAGAGTTCACCACTTTTTCCAATAGCCTTCCAGTAAATTCAGGATTTTCTGGTTTCTGACGTATAAAGATCACACCAACCTTAGGCCTAAAGCCATATTTAAAGATCAATTCTCCATAATCACTATCATGGGTAAGAATTGTCCGGTATTGTTCATTTGAGATTTTTATTACTTCTTCATCACTTATCCCTGAAAAATCCAAGCCAACAGAAATTATATCCCAGCCCTTACTTAGAAGGTATTTCACACTGGCTTGAGGAATAATTTCATTAGCTAAAAACTTCATTTACCACTTTCAGCAGCTTCTGAGAAAAGAAACCCATCCTTCATCATTTCCTGAATGTAGGCAAAAACTGCACGAATTGAATTGGGCGTTAATCTTGGGTAATTCTCCAATAAGTCCTTCTCAGACCATCCAGAAGCCAAAAGATCTAAAATATGCTCAATAGAAATCCTGGTTCCTTTGATGGTAGGTTTTCCTAACAAAACACGATTATCAAATGTGATGTGTTCTCTCCAGTTCATACTTCAATTTACGATAAATTTAAATTATTGGCTATTTTATAAAACCAATCATAATTTTCGCTGAAAGAAGGGATAAAGGAATTCCTCCTCCAGGATGAACAGAGCCTCCACAGAAATACAAATTTTTGATAAAGGATGAATAATTTGCATGCCGGAGAAAAGCAGCAAACTTATTATTGGAGCTGTTTCCATAAAGTGCTCCTTGGGCACTGGAAGTTTTGGATTCAATGGTTCTTGGATCCAAAATCTCTTCTACCTCAATCAATGATTCTATATCAGTTTGAAGCACCCTATTCACTTTGGAAATGATATTTTTCTTGGCCACTTGAATCAATTGATCCCAATCTTGCCCTTGATTATTCGGCACATTGATCATGGTAAACCAGTTCATACTACCTTCAGGGGCATCATCGGGTTTACAGACTGAGGTAATGTTGATATAGACAGTCGGATCCTGGTATATACTGCCCTTTTCAAAAATATGCTCGAACTCAGCTTTATAGTTTTCAGAAAATAAGATATTGTGTAGCCCTAGTTGCTTAAACTGCTTCTTGATTCCCCAATAAAAAATCAAGGCAGAGCTGGACTTGGGCTGATTCAATAGCTTTTTGGGTTGCTTTTGCTTTTTCAAAAGGCTCTTATAGGCATTTACCATGTCCATATTATTGATCACTAGATCAGCCTTTTTTTCCTTCCCAGAAACGATTATTCCCACTGCCTTGCCTTTATCAACCAGGATCTCATCCACTTTTGAATTGAAGTGAAATTGTACACCCATAGACTTCGCGAGTTTGAAAATACTCTGGGTGATGTCGTGCATCCCTTTTTTTGGAAAATATGCTCCCCGATTGAATTCTAAGTGTGGAATAATATTTAAGGTCGCAGGAGTCTGATAAGGATCTGAACCATTGTAAGTAGCGTATCGATTGAAAAGCTGAACCATTTTTGGGTTTTCGAATAAGGCCTCATTGGCCTGATTCATAGTTGAAAAAATACCCAGCTGACCCATTTTTAAATAAGATTTGAGCGCTTGAGCATTGGTCCAGGTACTGAATTGATGCAAAGACCTATGCATAAAAAGAGGAGACAAATTCTCATAGATGAAGGCTGAGTTTTTTAAAGCCTTTCTCACATGAGAAGCAGGTTCTCCTAATTTCGTCTCCACTTCCTCCGCAAATTGATTGATATCCGCGAATGCTTTGATTTGCTTGCCATCTTCCCAGAAATAATGGCAGGCTATATCCAGCTTTTGGTATTCAAAGTGGTCCTTGGGGTCCTTTCCCGCAAGCCTAAACAGTTCTTCAACTTGCTCAGGAAGAGTAAAAAGAGATGGCCCTGCATCAAAACGGTAAGCGCCTAATTGAATTTCTGAAAGTTTTCCTCCAGGGTATGAGTTCGCCTCAAAGACTTCCACTTCGAAGCCTTTCGCTGCCAAACGCACAGATGAAGCCAGTCCCGCTATTCCAGAACCTATGATGATTGCTTTTTTAGACATAACCTTAATCAAAAAGCAAACTACAAAAATCAACTTGGAGTTATAATCATTTCAAAAACTCTTTCAAAAAAGCACTTTCATGAGCTTAAAAATTGAGTATGATTTCAGAAAAATATAAACTACAAATAACTGATAATCATAAACTTTTTTAATGATTTAAAATACAATCAATTCATTTTTTATGTATTTTTATTCATACTCCTTCCTGTTATGAAAAGCTTTAAAACGTTTCCCAATAGAAGCTGCATCTTCATAGATAATATTGAAATCGTATTTCAATAAATCCACGATTTCTTGTGCTTTTTCAGGTAACCATCCAATTCGCCTTACTTTGATCATCCAGAAGCTATTTTCTAGGAAATAAAAGATTTTATATCACAAGCTGGCAAAAATCTCTTTTTCGAGTCAAGTCTTGACGGAACTTACCTGTGCGTGGGTATTCTCACTGAAGAATTAAAAAAATTAGAAAGCAGTAAAGTTTCTACAAAACGGAATTCAAATCCTGCCTCCCAACACTTGCCATAATTTCTACTGTCCCGTTTTCAATTCGAAAATAAATGCTATCGGACCCACAAACACAACGTCGGTATCCTTCTTTAATAAAATCTACAGGTTCTAACGAATAAGGCCTTTGGCAATAATTTCGAAATACTGAAAAAACGAATTAAAATACTTGTCTGCCTGAGCCATTCCAAATCGCTGAACTCCGAAATGGTGTATTCGAATCAAGTCCATCTTAGCTGCTTGACTCAAGCGATATTCAGCCATTTAACAAATTCTTTGATTGAGCTAAAATTTCTTCCTTGCTTTCAGAAGTAAATCCGCTGGATTCAGCTTTTTCAAGTTTTTCTCGGATCCAGTCGACTTCTATTTGCTTCTTTCTCGCCTGTCTTATCAAATCATTCACCAATTCACTTTTGCTAGAATACTCCTCTTTATCCACTTGGGACTTGAGCCATTCATCATTTGGTTTGGTTAGTGTAATACTTTGTCTGGTCATTTTAATTTCATTTGATGTAAATATACACCAAAAATGAATCACAAGGTATTCTGGATTGAGAATACTTTAAATGGGTTTTAGAAAAAAGGCAGCAGAAAAGATAAAACTGCGTTAGGCTTAGTACTTATTTATTAAGCATAAAAAAGCCTTGAAAAATTTAATCTCAAGGCTTTTTTCATCAATCATCGGGCATCAAGCACCCAATATTATATCTTCTCAAATATCCTCCTGAAGCTAGTTGCCTCGGCGATTCTTCCATGAAGTTCTGAGATCGTTAAACGCTCGTTTAGAATTATATCCAGATGGCCACATTATAAAAAAACTTAAAACGTGTTGGTTTCCTTTAACTTGTCACGCCACTCGCAATTTATTCAAACCGCCTATGTAAAATGAAGTATTGCTAAAAACTAATATTTGGACTTAGACTATTTTTTTTTTTTTTCTTGTTTAAAAATAAATAGTTATGAGAAATTCAAACTTTCACTCAGTTGTTTTCAAGAGAGGCTTCACTATTTTGATGATTTTATTTTCTGCATGTTTGGTAGGACTTTTAGGTTCATCATCATTTCAAATTGGCGCCCAGACGTTAGGTGGTGTTGAGGCATGTCCTGGAGGATCATGTAACTACACTTATTATGCTCAAGGTAAACCCTACAATTCATGTGAAGCTTGTTGTCCTGCAGGTAAATCTCCAAACTGTTCCTCATTCGGATGTGTTTGCAACTCAGATTAAAAAGAATATGAACAAACTAAAAAATCAACTAAAAATTTTAAGCCTAGTTATAACTGCAATTATTTTAAGCATTCTTCCAATAGGAAAAGCTTCAAGTCAAGGATTTGCAGGTGAAGCATCATGCGATGGAAATTATTGTTCGTATTATGAATATACTTATGGCAATAACATATCTATGGTTTGCGAGGCATGCTGCCCCAAATGGAAAACAGCAAGATGTAATGGTTTAGGAGGTTGCGGATGTTATTCAAATTAAATGAAGAACTATGAAATTTTTAAGCCATTTTCTTTTTATCTTAGTTTGTTTAGGTTTGTCATCTTGCACTCAAAGTGAAAAACAAGTTGAGGTAGAAAAATTAAAAACTATTCAAGTAAGCCCTACTGAGGCTAAAAACGAAATCAATCTTTCGCAGTTTGTAGATTCCATTTCATATGTTAAGCTAGAAACAAATGAGAAGTCATTTCTTGGGCAAATCACTGAAATAAAAATTAAAGACAACTTTATTTATGTTGCAGACCGTTCACAACAGTCTATTTTTATTTTCAATTTAAAAGGTGAATTCTTTAAAAAGTTATCCAATCAGGGAGATGGGCCAGACAGGTATAGACAATTAGGTCCTTTTTTCGTTGATGAATCAGAAAAAAGTCTTGAGATAATTGATTTTGCTTCCGATAATACAAGAATTATTTCTTACTCTCTCCCTGACCTTGAGTTCATAAAATCGGAACCTATCAAAATAGCATTGGCTAATTCAGTCAGAAGGAAGAACGGAATATATTACTTCGCCACACAGCAAATAGAAAATACTGTAAATGACTCCCCAACTAACGGGGATATTATTGCAGTGGACAAAAAAGGAACGAAGAAAGTTTTGTTTGATAAAAATATACCTCCTGGAAATTCAGGCTTTTCTCCCTTTACAGAAAGTTTTGCATACACAGGAAATGATACTTTGTTGATTTCATTGATGTATCAGGATACCATTTATCGATTGCAAAATAAAGAGGCTTTTCCTTATTTGAGATTGGATTTTGGAGATTTTAAATTAGATCCTAATATCAGAAATTTAAGTATTCAAGAACAATTGCAAATTCTTCAAAATGAATCAGAAGGGAAAGTAACATTTCCAGTTTTGAATGCTAGCACTCCTAATTTACTCGCTTTCTCATATTATTTTAAAGAGAAAAATTTCAACCACACTATTCAATACCTTGATTTTAAGAAGGAGAAAACTACAATCCACACTAGGAAAATCATAAATGATTTAACTGATTTTCCAAAAGAAATTTTTATCAGTTCATACTACTCTGGGATTAGACATGAAGTGGTATACAAAGACCATTTAGTCGACATTATTCTTCCTGCATTTTCATTGGACGATGAAAAAGAAATCAAAACAAAAAGCTTGGGAAAAATAAAAATTGAGGATAACCCCATCATTGTTTTGATGAGAATTAAAGATCGATAGAAGACACTTCTTATAACAATTTAATTATTTGAAAAAATTCATTCTATCAATAATATCTAGTTACAGGTTTAGCTTCAATTTTATAGGTTTTATCCTCTTAAAAATCTAGTCAGATTGTTAGTATAAAATTTGACTAAACATAAAAGCCTTGAAAAATTTAATCTCAAGGCTTTTTTCATCAATCATCGGGCATCAAGCACTCAACATTATATCTTCTCAAATATTCTTCTAAAACTCGTAGCTTCGGCGATTCTACCATGAAGTTCTGAGATCGTTACACGCTCCTGTTCAGTGGTATCTCGATGACGGATAGTAACTGTATTATCCTCTAAAGTCTGATGATCAACTGCAATACAGAAAGGTGTACCAATTAAGTCCTGCCTTGCATAACGTTTCCCGATGGAAGCAGCGTCTTCATAGATAATATTGAAATCGTATTTCAATAAATCCACGATTTCTTGTGCTTTTTCAGGCAAGCCATCCTTTTTGGTCAAAGGTAAAATCGCTGCTTTCACAGGAGCAATGGCAGGATGGAACTTCAAATAGGTTCTGCTTTTCTCCTCAGACTTCTCTTCTGTATACGCATTGCACAAAGTCAACAAGAATAAGCGATCTGCCCCAATCGAAGTTTCTATGACATAAGGAATGTAATTTTGATTGACTTCAGGATCAAAATATTGCTGCTTCTTCTTGGAGAATTCTTGATGGGATTTCAAATCAAAATCAGTTCTGGAATGTATCCCTTCCACTTCTTTGAACCCAAAAGGGAATTCATATTCTATATCCATGGCCGCATTAGCATAATGCGCCAATTTCTCATGGTCATGCTTTCTGAGCTTTTCCGCAGGAGTACCCAAGGCCAGGTGCCAGTTCATTCGAGTTTCTGACCACTGCTTATACCAATCCAATTCGGTACCAGGGCGAACGAAAAATTGCATTTCCATCTGCTCAAACTCACGCATTCGGAAAATAAACTGACGTGCTACAATCTCATTTCGGAAAGCCTTTCCTATCTGTGCAATCCCGAAAGGAACCTTCATCCTTGCAGTCTTCTGAACATTCAAGAAATTCACGAAAATCCCCTGAGCTGTTTCCGGACGCAGGTAAATGGTAGAAGCATCTTCAGCCACAGAACCCACTTGCGTAGAAAACATTAAGTTGAACTGACGTACATCCGTCCAGTTGGTAGTACCACTAATAGGACAAGTTATACCCGTATTCACGATCAAGTCACGCACACCGGCCAAGTCCTCTGCTTCCAGCAAGCGAGCTAGAGCAGCTGTGAGTTGCCTCGCTTCTTCAACTTTTCCCTCATTCTCCATTTTAGCAGCATGCTCCTCTACCAAGACATCCGCACGGTATCTTTTTTTGCTGTCCTTATTATCAATCATGGGATCATTGAAGGAATCCACGTGACCGGAGGCTTTCCAAGTGGTAGGATGCATAAAAATGGCCGCATCAATACCCACTATATTCTCATGCACTCGCGTCATAGTTTCCCACCAGAGGCGCTTGAGATTATTCTTCAATTCCACTCCGTAAGCCCCGTAATCATAGACAGCTTGCAAGCCATCGTAGATTTCAGAACTAGGGTATACAAAACCATACTCTTTAGCATGGGAAATAATATCTTTCAATTGGGCGTTTTCCGCCGGTGTCGCTGTCTTTGCCATAGGGCGCAAAATTAAGGAAACAAATTAATTTCAGCTATTAAATGAGTAATATGAATCTCTTTCAGCATGAAGAACCGTGATCTCTTTCAGGTTAGAAGAGAATACTTCGGTAGTTTAGTTTTAAGTAAAAGAATTGAAGATGGGAGACCGAAGACCCAGCCTCGGCTGGCAAGCGAAGCCTCCGGATTTCAATCCTTCATGCTACAATTAAGGCGTGTTTTTAATTTCTAGAATAAACAAATCCATCTTAACCAAAAAAGGCTATAACCTCTGAGATTATAGCCTAATTTTCTTTTTCAAATTCTACCTGATGGTATACTTGAACCCTACTCCGCCACGAAGGTAGCTTCCGTACTCTCCGTAGAAAACAGGGGCGGCTTCAATCACGAAACCAAACTTTTTATCATTGAATGGTTTCAAAAACACCCCAAAAGGAATAGCTAGATAAGTGTCATCATAATATCTGTCTCTTCTGGGGTGGTAGTGGTCAAAAAGCCCCAAAGCGGCGCCAACGTACACATTGACATCTGATTTTCTGACAAAATTATACCCTCCCATCAATTCCAAACCGGTTCTTCTCCCCAAACCGAGGCGAGCTTCCCCAAATAACTCCTTGTCTGTGTCCGTGCCAACTGTGATAAAATTTCGTGAGTTTTGGATATTTATCCCGACACTTACCTGTGCTTTAGCCATGGATATCATGCCAAAAAAGAATAGGCATAGTACTGTTATTTTTTTCATAGTAAATAAATGTTGGTATATACTGAACCTTGGGCAAACTCCAAGCCAATTACAAAGTTTGAAGCTTGCCGTAAAAATTTCAATCGACAACTGAAAGCATCAAATTGGAATATTTACTTTTTACAACTGGTTTTCATATGGCTACCTAGGTCCATAGTAGTTTTTTAGTTGAAATACAACCAGAGTTTTTCATAATACGTTTTTTCACCCAAGAATTTAACTCTATCCTATCATGAAAAAACTATTTCTATTCTTTTCCTTATTTTTCAGCTACTTCAATACAATTGCCCAAACAGAAAAAGGTTCTGTTTTTTTAAGCGGGCAACTCAATATCTCTAGTCAGACAATAGAAAATAACAATGCTACATTAAAATCAAATAATTTCTCTTTTAGACCTTCTACAGGTCTCTTTATTTCCGATAACTGGCTACTAGGAGTTCAAACAAACCTGAGTTCCTCCAGGATCAAGGATTCTTTTAACTCAGGTAGAGAAATACAAAGCCAATCTAATCGAGTTCTGATCGGACCATTTGTCAGAAGATATTTTCCAATTGAAGAAAAATTGGCATTCTTCGGAGGGCTGAATGCAGCTTATGGAAACTCAAGGTCAAAGAGAGATCAAAATACAGCAGGTGTCTTAGAGTTATTTTCTAAAGGCAGAAATTTCTTTACTCATATCGATGTTGGTCTTACTTATTTTCCAAAAAAATGGTTGGGAATTGAATTATCTGCTCAACCCTTATCCTATGTCTATCAAATAGAAGAGAGCGTACAGAATAATTCCTCTACTAACTCTAATATCTTTAGCTTCGATTTAAATACAAGTTCTATTTTCTTGGGAATTAACTTTTTT
Organism: Algoriphagus sp. UBA3586; assembly: GCF_002376385.1. Lineage (NCBI taxonomy): Bacteria > Pseudomonadati > Bacteroidota > Cytophagia > Cytophagales > Cyclobacteriaceae > Algoriphagus > Algoriphagus sp. UBA3586. Next base: position 52,190 of record NZ_DFMT01000028.1, read on the forward strand.
TTAAATAAAAAATAAAGAAGAATTAAGGCTTTAATCCAGCTCTAAATCAATCTTGGATACCAATCAACTCATTATGAAAAAAGTTCTTTTTCTTTTCATTATTAGCTTATTTACCTTTCAAACTTTAAGCTTTGCTCAATTTGATAAAGGTAAATTTTTGGTAATTGGATCTCTTGATTTGACAAATGAAAAATTGAGGTATGATAACAATCAGATTGCAGGTTCAAACTCGACTATAATTTATCCAATTTTCGTAAGAGAAACTTCATTTGAAATAAATCCAACGCTAGGGTATTTTGTGTCGGATCTTTGGGCCATTGGACTTTCTGGAGGAATAGGTTTTGGCAAGGGATTGATCAAATACTCTCCGTCTTCAGTAGTCGAAGAATCAGTTGGGAAAACAAATACAGCTAGTCTCGGAGTCTTCATGAGAAAATACTGGGTTTGGACTGATAAATTTTCCTTGTTTGCCGAATTAAGTGCAAAACATAATTGGGGTTCTACCAGGCAAAAAATTAATAATAGTAGTTCGCAAGAAGCTAACATTTTACCCCATACTTATACTGCTCAGACTGGCCTTGGAGTTAACTATCAAATATTTCCTAAGCTAGGAGTAGAGCTTAATATTCCAATATTATCCTTTTCTAGTGTTCTCAATGGTTATAATTATGGGATGGACCCCAAGTCCAAATCATGGAATTTTGCTTTCGCAGATAACATAAGGCTTGGGTTCAACCTTCTATTTTGAAACAAAAATCCCAAGCCTAACGACTTGGGATTTTCAGATTTCTCACTTTAGCTTTCTGACTTATTTCTTACTTTCAGCCACAGCATGATGCGCTGCTCTCGCCGCAAAGGCCATGTAAGTCAATGATGGATTTTGTGTGGATGTTGAAGTCATAGAGGCTCCATCTGTCACATAGACATTGGGAACTGCATGCAGCTGATGATGGGCATTGAGAAGGGAGGTTTTGGGGTCTTTACCCATTCTTACACCACCCATTTCATGGATGTCCAAGCCTGGAGCCCTATGGTCATCCCTAGTGCGGATATTAGTTACCCCGGCTTTCTCAAACATCTCCGTCATTTGCTCCAGATAATCTTTGACCATTTTTTCATCGTTATCATCGTATTCCACTGAGATTTTCAACTGGGGCATGCCCCACTCATCCTTCAGATTCGGGTCCAAAGCCACATAGTTGCTTTCTTTAGGAATGGTCTCACCCATCATATGGGATCCTACATACCATGGGCCATATTGGTCTGGATTGAGAAGACTGTTTTTCAAATCCATTCCCAAACCTTCTGTATTGGGGCGTACTCCACGTCCGGCAGAAAAGCCTGCTGCATATCCCCGCAAAAAGTCTGTTTCCTGCTTATAGACATTCCTAAACCTTGGAAAATAGCCACTAGTAGGTCTTCCTCCTGTGGTAGTATACTCCTCCAAGCCTTCGAATTCCCCAGACACTCCTGCTCTATAGTTGTGGAAAGCTACATATTTGCCCAAGAGTCCATTGTCATTACCCAAACCATTTGGGAATCGGCTGGAAGTGGAATTCATCAGGATCAAATTGGAATTCAGTGCTGCGGCATTTAGGAAAATCACATCCGCGTAGAATTCTTCCATTTCTTTGGTCAGTCGGTCAATAATTCGAACCCCACTTGCTTTCCCCTTTTCTTCATCATAAATGATAGAATGAACCACAGCGTCTGGTCTTAAAGTCAGGTTTCCTGTTTTCAAAGCCCAAGGAATCGTGGATGAATTGGAGCTGAAATACCCTCCAAATGGGCAGCCACGTTGACAGAGATTCCTGTTTTGACACAGAGCTCTTCCCTGCTGCGCAAAGAAATCTGCATTTCCATGAATATGCGCACAACGGGCGGAAATCATATGTCGATCTCCTCCATAATGCTTTTTGAGTTGCTCCTGAAAATATTTCTCCATCACATTCAACTCATAGCCTGGCAAAAATTCCCCATCAGGCAAGGTATCCAGTCCATCTCTATTTCCAGAAACCCCGGCAAACTTTTCCACATGGCTATACCATGGCGCTAGATCCTTATAGCGAATTGGCCAGTCCACCGCAAAACCATCCCTTGCAGGACCTTCAAAATCAAAATCTGACCAGCGCTGCACTTGCCTAGCCCAAAGCAATGATTTCCCTCCCACCTGATAGCCACGAATCCAATCAAAAGGCTTTTCCTGTACATAAGGGTGCTCCGTGTCCTTTACGAAAAAATGCATGGCGTCTTCCCGGAATGCATAACATCTGCTGACCACGGGATTTTCTTTTTTGATATCCTCAGGAACCTGCCCCCTATGCTCAAATTCATATGGAAGCATGTTGGTAGTGGGGTAATCCTTGATATGCTCCACATTTCTACCACGCTCCAGCATCAAAGTCTTCACGCCTAAATCACATAGTTCCTTAGCAGCCCAGCCTCCACTGATACCCGAGCCGATTACAATGGCTTGATAGGTTCTTTCCTGCTTGCTTTTAATATTCAGATTAGCCATTGATTCTTGGTTTTTGAAAATCAGAAATTAGCACGGCTCCATTGTACTCTCCGGGAATCAGAGAATAAGGGATGATTTCTGTTTGAATGTATTCGGATGCCATGTACCCTTGTATGGTCAGGCGCTTGGTTGTATTGAGAAAATACTGAATATCTTGTTTCACTTTTCCTTCCTCGGTGTCGTCGCCCTCTAGCATCAAGCCTTCTTTGACCTTGGCTTCTTTTTCTTTGGGAGAAAGTTGATCAAATTCCTTTCCTGTAAATTCAGGAAACGCTCTTAATCCTTTCATAAATCTGGACTGAGACTCTTCCTCCATACAATCATTGACCATGACTAAAATGAAATCGGGAACAGCCAATTCAAGTGCTCCTTTGATTTCACCTGCCGGAATTATAGTATTGGAAATGGCACCTAGAAGTTCTTTTTCAGAACTCTTCACTTTCAGTTTTTGATAGGCGGCCAAGATATCGTCACTACTGAAATCACAGGAAGGGATCAAAGCCAGCCCGCCTGAAATCAGCGCAATATGCCGCAAAGCATGACGTCTATTCATAGGTTTAAATTTTGGGTTTTATGCTAATCGAAGCAGAAAGTAGGGAATTTTCATCCAATATCCCAGATAAGATAGGATACTGGAATTCCTTTTTGATCAGCGGGTTAAAATGCCCAACTCCGCAAGAGTCGCAGCCTTACCATCTGCCGTTTTCAAGGCTTTTAGTTGAATATACCTGGCGTTAACTGGATTGAACCTTTTGAGCTGTTCAACTGGACTATTGACGACATTGGAAAATTCTCCGGAGCTGACTTCTTTCCAATTTTTCCCATCAGCACTGATTGAAAAAGAAAAGTTGGTAATATGACCGCTGGGATATCTGGCCTGCATTGGCAAATAACTGAAGCCTTTAATTGCTTTTACCTCTCCCAAATCCACGCTGAATACATTTTGATCCAAGGTCACAAATGTTGAAGCCTTTTCATCAATTCCTTCTTCCTGATCCGCCTTCCACAAAGCCTTTGAGGGGCCCAGATTTTCTGTTAACACTTCGCTTGATTCTTCTGTTGTCGGATCATAAGACCGAACTGTTAGCGTAATTGCATTTTCTACCAGAAAAGGTTGATTATAGGTAGTACTCGGTTCCGAACCATCCACAGAATACAATAAATCGAGCCCTTGATCTGGTGAAATCAGGGTGACCATTCCTGACTTTTCTCGTTGGATTTTGGGAGCTTCCAACAATTTGGGAGCATGATAAATCTTAACTTCGGATATCACCGGGATATCTTTTCCATCAGTAAATCGCACTCGGATTTTCTCGGCTGTTTGGTCTTCAAAACGAAGTATGCGCTTATAGCCCACTGTAGTTCCATCCGCTATAATTTCCCAAACTCCATTCACTTCCTTTTCTAACACAAAAGATTTTACGCGCTGTCCCAATGGCGTATATTCCTGAATCAGGAGACGGTTGAATGTAGTTTCATCATTAAATTCCAGCTCTAAATCTGCCTGAATCTGCCCATCTGGAACAGTCCAATAGGTGGAATAATCTCCATCAGCAGCCAAACTAGCTTCGAAGCCATCTCCCCGTTCTGCACTTCCAGTGACGCTAGCCCCTAAAGCCAAATTTCTTTTAAAATCTTCCCGGATTTTTTCAGCAAATCGCAAAATAGCCTCCTCGTCATTTTCGTGTATCAAACCCCTTCTATCCACAGGAAAATTGATTAATAGAGAAGAGTTTCGGCCAATGCTTTTGTAATAAATCTCCATCAGTTCCGGCAAGGTTTTGACCTTATGATCCTCATAGGCATGATAGTACCAACCCGGCCGAATGCTGACATCTGATTCTGCAGGAACCCATTGCGTTCCATTTTCTTGTCCAGCTGCCCATTTTTCGGAATACTCCGGCATCCCTGCATATACCGAATCACGGTAGAGATTTGACCAAGTAGTTTCGTAAGCAAAGCCATGCTCATTTCCAACCCATCGAATATCAGGACCGGCATCACTAAAAAGCACCGCATTGGGTTGAAGTTTTCTAACCAACTCATGTGTATTTTCCCAGTCATAATAGGTCAATTTATCTACCTTCCGGGTTTCATTGGCGCCTCCATACCAACCATCCCCACCATTGGCACCATCAAACCACACCTCAAAAATATCCCCATAATTCCTCAATAGTTCGGTGAGCTGATTGCGCATATAGGTGATGTACTCAGGTTTTCCATAATCTGGGTGATTTCTATCCCAAGGGGAATAATAAATCCCTACTTCCAAACCATATTCCCGACAGGCATCCACAAATTCCTGAATCAAATCTCCTTTCCCTTCACGCCAGGGACTATTTTTAACTGAATGCTCTGTGTAAGCGGATGGCCAAAGGCAAAATCCATCGTGATGTTTAGCCGTAATAATAAGGCCCTTCATCCCTGCCTTTTTTGCTATTCTTGCCCATTGTCGGGCGTCCAACTCGGTCGGATTAAACTGCTCAGGAGACTCGTCACCAAACCCCCATTCCCTGTCCGAAAAAGTATTCATATTGAAATGAATAAATCCATAATACCCCATTTCTTGCCAGACGATTTGCCGTTCATCGGGAATAGGATAGACGGGTTCCGGAGGGGATACTTTTTGCTGGCAAAAGCTAAAAATCAGCAAGAAAGCAATAGGAAGTAGATTTCTCATAAAGGCTATTTAATATGGAATACTACATATTTTTTAAAGAAAAGGAAAGAAGGAACTTAAAGGCTGCCCTTTCGTAAATCTTTCTCTATCAATGTCACGGGTAAAATCATCAACCCACTGATGCACAGTAAAAGTTACAAAATGAACTGCCCCCTGATCCAGAATTTGATATGAAATGCCCATGAGGAAAAATCTCACACAACTTGTCCCGTCCGCCGCGGCGGATCGGGAGGGTATGATTATCCTGGGCATTCCATCTGACCACTGAAAAACAAATTATAAACAGATGAAAAAGCCATAACAAAAATTAAATCTTTCGGATTGAAAATTCTTTTCACCATGTTCCTCGGAATTTGCAATTCCGAGGCAGTTTTGTAGGATTTATAATCCGCTTTTTTACTATCCAAACACCTCTAATTCTAGTTTACCTTTTCTAATACCGTAAAAATCTGCGGCACTACTCCAAAGGTATTCCTCCTCTTTTTCTACAAACCCAGCTCTTACAGGATTTAAATGGATATAATTTGATTTTTGAGCAAAAAATTCTCTAGAATAAATTTCCTCACCATGATATCCTTCCTCCCAAAACCAAATTCTATTCTCTATACTAAGCATTTTACTGAGCCATTCCCGCCTGCTTTCAAGGGGATTTTCTTTGATTAGAGAAAAAAGACTTTTAGCAGTAAACTTTTTAAAATCCCTTATGATATCACTTAGATTTTCTTCTTTGGCTCTTAAAATCAAGTGGCAATGATTTGTCATCAAAACCCAGCTAAAAATTTCTAATCCTTTATAAATTTGACAATACCTTAAACTCTCCACGATTTTTTCTCTATAGATATCACGGGTAAATACATCAACCCACTGATGCACAGTAAAAGTTACAAAATGAACTGCCCCCTGATCCTGAATTTGATATGAAAAAGCCATAACAAAAATTAAATCTTTCGGATTAAAAATCCTACGATAGGACTTCGGAATTACAAATTCCGAAGAACCGAAGAGCCGAAGATTTTTGAGAGCATTGAAAAACAAAATCTGATTACTTGGCTTATTCTCAGTGGACTTTATACAAAACCCTGAACCAATCTGTCTTAATACTTGTATTTTCGAATATGAAAATTCTTTTCACCCTACTTATCGCCCTTAGCGCCAGTTTCTCGATAGCCCAAACTCAATTTACTATTCAGGATGCAGATACTCAGAAACCCTTAGAGAAGGTACTCATTAGAGTAAACGATAAGAGCTTTTTTTCTGATCAAGAAGGAAAAGTCCAGATTCCTTTCTCTGAGCCAATATCCGCCATATTTTTCTTAGAAGGCTATGAAACCATCCAAGGAAATTTTGAGCCTGGATCTTATATTCTACGCCTCAAATCTTTGTCCTATTCTTTGTCGGATTTTACTGTTACGGCTTTTGAAACAGAAAGACCGCTTTTGAAACAGTCAGCTGCAATCAGTTTGGTAGGGGAACAGGACTTTAGCCGCTTTAATGAGACCTCCATTGTCAATTCCTTTAATACCAAACCGGGAGTCCGAATTGAAGAACGTGCACTTGCTTCATACAGGGTGTCGATTCGGGGAAGTTCTCTCAGAGCTCCTTTTGGTGTTCGAAATGTTAAAATCTATTGGAATGACGTTCCTTTCACGGCCCCTGACGGAACTACCGCTTTGAATTTGTTAGACCTCAGTAATATCCGAACCGCAGAAGTGATCAAAGGTCCTTCCGGAAGTATTTACGGTGCGGGAAACGGAGGAGTAATCAACCTTAAAAGCCCTGCTGATCCCAAAGGAGGATTGGTTTCAGCAGAATATGGCGGAGGATCTTTTGGATTAAATAGAAGCAGGATTGCGATTTCTCAACAAGTGGGAAAGGGAGGCTTTGAAGCTTCCTTGGTGAAGCAAAAACTAGATGGGTATAGAGAACACTCTGCTATGGACCGAACCGTTTTTCAGCTGGGAGGATTTATGCCTGTTTCCCAAAAGCAGGAGCTAAGAACTCAATTATTGGTTTCTGATTTGGATTATCAAATCCCCGGGGCATTAAATGCACAGCAACTAGCCGAGGACCCTAGACAAGCAAGACCGGGTTCTGTCAACCAAAATAGCTCTATTGCCCAGAAGTCAGTGTTTGCCTCATTGGGTCATTTATATAGATTTTCTGAAAAGGCCCAGAATAATACTACCCTTTATCTCACTACTAACGATTTTGAAAATCCCTTTATTCTGGATTATAAAAAAGAGCTGGGCTTCGGATATGGAGGTAGGTCGAGGTTTACCTTTGACTGGAACTTGGCAGGAAAGCCATTCAGAATAATAGCTGGTGGAGAATATCAAACAGCTTTGACAGATGCCCAGAATTTTGGAAACAGAAATGGCCTAGCTGATACAGTGCGCTTTGCGGACAAACTCAAGGCCACCCAAGGCTTTCTATTCCAGCAAGCCGAGTGGGAGCCTACAGAAAAAATCTTGCTGACTCTCGGTCTTAGCCAAAATTTTTCCTCTTTCGAAATAGACAGACAAATCAATGCTTCCGGTGGACCGACGGGCTTACAAACCCGGACTTTTGACCCTATTTTGATACCCAGAATAGCAGCCAACTATTCTCTCAACACCTATTCCTCCATTTTTGGTAGTATCAGCAGTGGATTTTCTCCTCCAACTATAGACGAGGTAAGGACTAATGAAGGCAGCTTGAATTTAGATTTGGAAGCTGAAAGAGGAGTCAATTATGAGTTGGGATATAGAATGGGCAAAAATCGCCTGAATGTAGATGTGACAGCCTTTTATTTCAGGCTCAATGAAACTATCACAACTTTCACCAATGAACAGGGTGTAGTACTTTTCAGAAATTCCGGCTCGACTGACCAAAAAGGAATTGAAGCAGCTATCGATTATGTATTTATTCAACAAGCAGTGGGCTTTATTAGAAACTTTAAAGCAGGAACAGCCTTCACTGGTCATTACTTTCAGTTCAAAGATTATGAGCAAAGAGGAAATGACTTTTCAGGAAATGACCTGACAGGAGTTGCACCAAATAATCTGGTCAGCAAATTGGATTTTCGGTTTGCAGGAGGCTTTTACTTGAATTTTACCCATCAGTTTACTGACGAAATCCCACTCAATGACGCTAATACCGTTTATCAAGATGCCTACAACTTGGTCAATACAAGGTTGGGAATTATTCAAAATTTGGGAAAAAGAACCGTGATTGAATTGTATGCCGGGGTAGATAATCTTTTGAATGAAAGTTACTCTTTGGGAAATGACCTCAATCCTTTTGGAGGAAGATTCTACCAACCCGCTCCCACAAGAAATTATTACGGTGGACTTAAAGCCTCTTTCCGTTATTAGGAGTCAGGAACTGTAATTTTCAAGCCACCTTCGGTCAATATTGCAGGGAATACTTCCAAATCTCGGCAGTATCCTGCTTTTACCTGTCCGGTCTTCAAATCAAATCTGTATTGGTGTAAGGGGCAGATAATCTCACCCTGACCATTAATATTCGCCTGAAGCAGGGAGGCTCCTCTATGAGGACAAGAGTTTTCAAAAGCATAAAACTCTTGGCCTAGGCGCATAACACCAAGAATTTTTTCACCCAAAGCAACCCTCTTTATGACTCGCTCCGGAAAAAGTGACAGCACCTGATCTTGAGAGTTTCCTACTGTATAGTCCTTCATAGAAATTGTTTATGCCTAAAATGGCTCCTTTTTACCAATCAAAAAGTAAAGATTGGTTTTTATTGAATTGTTTTGGAATTTAAGTGAAAGAACTAATCAAATTTAGAAGTATAACGTATGTTTTAAAGCTGAAATACAGCTCTAAACAGTTTGGCTAAAATTATAAACCCTATGAAAAAGTTTCTCTTTTTACCCCTGCTTATGCTTTTCGGAATGGGCTATGCTCAATCTATTGAAGGAGCTTGGAAAATGACCCATCAAAATGGTCAGCCTGTTGAAGATGTAGAATACATCAAAATTTATCAGGACGATTACTTTGCCTTTGGTGCCAAGAAAATTTCAGATAATCATTTTCTAGGTGCCGGGGGAGGGCCTTTTGAGCTAAATGGCGGCAGTTATGTAGAAATTCTGGATTTTTTTACACTAGATCCATTTCAAGTCGGAACAGTCAATAAGTATAAACTGGATTGGGTGGATGGAAAAATTGTGATCAGTTCAGAAATCAATGGAAACATGTTGGTTGAAATCTGGGAACGAGTGTCCGATTCGGAAGATGATCTCACCGGAAACTGGGTAATCACAGGAAGAAAAAGAGGAGAAGAAATCTCCAGAAATACTCCTGGAGCTAGAAGAACCATCAAAATACTCTCTGGCGGCAGATTTCAGTGGGTCGCATTTAATTCAGAAACAAAGGAATTCTCTGGTTCCGGAGGCGGAACATATACAGCCAAAGACGGGAAATACACTGAAAATATTACGTTTTTTTCCAGAGATGACTCCAGGGTTGGAGCAAGCCTAAGCTTCGATTATGAAATGATCGATGGAGAGTGGCATCACAGTGGACTTAGTTCTACCGGCAGTCCAATCTATGAAATTTGGACTCCCTATGCGATCGGATATCCAGGACCAAAGATGTAAAGTCTGAAATATTAATTCTGAAAGCTGAAAATCCATCAACCTGAAATAAATACCTTTTTTCAGGTTATTCAGCTTTGGTTTCCCTTAATTGTTAAGCCAAAGGAATTAGTTTTTTGATTAGCTAATTTTTAATCTTATGCATGAAAATGAGATAACTTTTATCGTCAGGGGTGCGATTTTTAAACCCGCATTATGCATTAGAATCTGTAGTGAGAGATCAAACAGCAATAAAATCAAGCATTTGGCGAATGAAGCATAGCAACGCTACGGTGATTGAGCTAAATGCAGCAAAGCGATTGATTTTGAAGCGGTTTGGACTCGTAATAAGAAGTCTAATGCATATTTCGGGTTAAAGTCTACAATACTCTGGGACCAGGTCTACTAGAATCCAGCTATGAGGCTGCTTTGGGGTATGAGTTGGTGAAGTCCGGATTAAATGTGGAGCATCAAGTGGGGCTTCCGATGGTATATGAAGAACTCAAGCTGGAAGTTGGATACCGAATTGATTTACTAGTCGAAAAAAAAGTAATTGTAGAAATAAAACCCCTGGAAAACCTTCATGAAGTTCACCATAAACAAATCCTTACTTACTTGAGGCTCTCAGGTATTAAAGTGGGCCTATTGGTTAATTTTAATACACTTCAAATTGATAAAGAGATTCATAGGAAAATCAATGGCAATCTTTAATTATTTCCCACAGATTTTCTCAGATTTCTGACACAGATGCCCACTGATCCTATTCTTAAACTTTGTTTTAATCTGCGTGAATCTGTGATTTTTTCTGTGGTAATCTGTGGGAAAAAAATCAAAGTTGAAAACTAGTCTTGGTATAATATAGGAGGCTAATCATGATTCAAATAGGAATTTAAGTAGTTAAGCCTGAAGCCGATTTCAATGGTCCGTAATTCGCCCTTCGTAAATCAAAAATAAAAAAGGAGCCTTTCAGCTCCTTTTTCTATTATACTTCTACAGGGTAAAGCTCTTTAAGTTTGCCAATTGTGTAATCTACTTCTTCTATATTATTAAATCTGCTGAAAGAAAATCTCACAGAATCTCTTTCCGGATTATGATTCAAAGCTCTTAGCACGTGGGATCCAACAGTTGCTCCAGAACTGCAAGCAGAACCTCCCGAAGCAGAGATTCCTTCCAAATCCAAATTGAACAACAACATCCCCGCATTTGCCTCTGAAGGAGGAAGACTTACATTCAAAACTGTATACAAGGAGTTTTCCAAATCAGCAGACATTCCATTGAATTCTACTCCCGGAATTTCGGCTTTGAGCTTTTCTACAAAATGCTTCTTCAGCGCTTTGATATGAGACTCATGCCCTGCCATATCTTCATATGCAATTTCAAGCGCCTTAGCTATCCCGATGATTCCGATGACATTTTCAGTTCCCCCTCTCATATTCCGCTCCTGAGCTCCACCATGAATAAAAGGGTGGATTTTTTTATCCTTCCTTACATATAAAAACCCGGAACCTTTAGGTCCATGAAATTTATGCCCGCCAGCTACTAAGGCATCGATTGGCAGACTCTTCAAATCGTGCACATAATGACCCATGGTCTGTACGGTATCAGAATGGAAAAATGCACCGTACTCTCTCGCCAAAGAGCCAATTTTATTCAAATCATTCAAATTGCCAATTTCATTATTGGCATGCATCAATGAAATTAGACTATTTGGATTGGCTTTGAGCAAGGCTTCCAACTGATCCAAATCAAGCTCACCTCGCTCATTGACATCCAATTTGCTGAGTTGTATATGCCCTTTTTGCTCACAAACTTCCAAAGTATGAAGTACCGCATGGTGCTCTACAGGAGAAGTGATAGCATGCTTGATCCCATGAGTTTCGATCCCACAAACCAAAGCCGTATTGTCCGCCTCGGTGCCCCCAGAGGTAAAGAATATTTCTGCTGGTGTGGTATTTAGCAATTCCGCTACCTTCTTTCTTGATTTCTCAATTGCGGAACGAACTTCCCTTCCATGGCTATGAACCGAGGAGGGGTTTCCGTAATGGTTTTTCATAAAAGGAAGCATGGCTTCGATCACGCGATCGTCCATTGCTGTGGTGGCGGCATTGTCGAAATAAACCTTCATCTCTTTAGGGTTGGGTGGGTATTATCAAATCAAAGAAGCACTTACTACCTCTTTTATATCTTGCATAATTTTCTTGGCTAAATGCTCAGCAGTAGCCTCAGAGTCAGATTCAGAGTAGATTCTAATGATGGGCTCCGTGTTGGATTTTCTCAAGTGAACCCATTCTTTATCAAACTCGATTTTTACTCCGTCTATATCATTGATCGGCTGCTTTTTGTACTTGTCCTTGATTTCTGTGAGGATTTTATCCACATCGATTTCAGGAGTCAGCTCAATCTTATTTTTCGAAATATAATAATTCGGGTAAGATGCTCTTAATCTGGAAATTGTTTTTCCGAATTTGGCCAAGTGAGTAAGGAACAAACCTATACCTACTAAAGCATCTCTTCCATAGTGAGAAGTTGGATAAATTATGCCTCCATTTCCCTCTCCACCAATGACCGCTTCAGACTCTTTCATCTGATTTACCACGTTGACTTCTCCTACCGCAGCAGCAGTATAAGTACCGCCTCTTTTTTCAGTCACATCCCGCAAAGCACGGGTAGAGGAAAGATTAGAAACAGTATTACCCGGTGTTTTGGAAAGAACATAATCAGCCACTGCCACTAAGGTGTATTCTTCTCCAAATGGCGATCCGTCCTCATTGATGAAAGCAAGTCTATCCACGTCTGGATCGACTACAATTCCCAAATCAAAACTTCCTTTTTCGAGTTTTTGGGAGATATCCCGAAGGTTTTCTGGCAAAGGTTCTGGATTATGTGGGAAATGGCCGTCAGGAGTGCAATACATTTCTTCGATGGTCTCAACACCTAAAGCACGTAATAATTTTGGAACTGCGATCCCACCAGTGGAATTAACTGCATCCACCACGATCTTGAAATTTCTGGCTTTAATCGCCTCCACATCCACTAATTCCAAGTCCAAAACATGCTGGATATGTCGATCAATGTAATCATCGATTTGGGTGTAAGCTCCTAATTTTTTGACTTCAGCAAATGAAAAATCCTCATTTTCTGCTTTTTCAAGGATATCTATCCCTTCAGCATCTGAAATAAACTCTCCTTTCGAGTTCAACAGTTTCAATGCATTCCACTGAATTGGATTATGACTAGCTGTCAGGATAATCCCTCCACCTGCTTTTTCCAAAGGAACAGCAAACTCTACTGTGGGAGTTGTGCTCAAGCCCAGATCTATGACATGGATTCCCAATCCTTGTAGGGTTGCAGATACCAATCTGGAAATCATATCTCCAGAAAGTCTTGCATCTCGGCCAATGACTACCTTGGCATTTCCGGTTTTTTCCAAAACCCAAGCACCATAGGCTGAAGTAAACTTGACCACATCAATGGGAGTAAGACCCTCTCCTGCTTTTCCTCCGATAGTACCTCTGATACCAGAGATTGATTTAATTAATGACACGTACAGAAATTGGTTTAGTACAACTTAAAAAAGCCCTGCGTTGGCAGGGGCAATAATTTATTTGAATTTAGCGAGAACTTTATCTACTTCATTGTCAGGATTTCCGCAACTGCTGTTGGCGTCTACGGTTTTTCCGCAATAAGAACAGGTTTCTCCATCCTTGTTCAGATAGGGGTTTTGAGAGGCACAAGTGCCTTTAAATTCTCCGTTTTTAAGGAATATGAGCCTTACAGACATCAAAACGAAGAATAATGCCACGAAGCCCAGTGTTATTAATACAGTTGTCATAACGGATAAATTTGCGCAAATTTAAAGCTTTACTTCGAAAACGACCACAAATCAAACTTAGTTTCCCAAATCATGTCGAATTTGAGTACTCGGGCTGAGCAACTTGCAGCCTTCGACCGACTATTAACCATCATGGATGAGCTTAGGGATCAGTGTCCATGGGATAAAAAACAGACCACAGAAAGCCTGAGGCATTTGACTATTGAGGAGACTTTCGAGCTTTCCGATGCGATATTAGAAGGTAATTCTGAAGAAATCAAAAAAGAATTAGGTGACTTACTGTTACATATTGTTTTTTATGCCAAGATCGGTTCTGAGGAAGGGAACTTCGATATCGCTTCTTTGACTCATTCGCTTTGCGAAAAATTGATTAGGAGGCATCCTCACATCTATGGAGATACCCAAGCAAATGATGCGGATACAGTCAGTCAGAACTGGGAAAAAATCAAACTTCAGGAAAAAGGAAATAAATCTGTCCTAGGGGGAGTTCCTAAATCATTACCTGCACTGATCAAAGCTATGAGAATCCAGGAAAAAGCAAGAGGCGTGGGCTTTGACTGGGAAGAAAAACATCAGGTTTGGGAAAAGGTGGAGGAGGAAATGCAGGAATTTAAGGAGGAATTCAATGCAGCGGCTGAAGAAGAAATAGACAAGGAAAAAGCTACTGCTGAGTTTGGAGATTTGTTGTTTTCATTAATCAATTATGCGCGCTTCATTGACATCAATCCTGAAGAGGCACTGGAACGAACTAATTTAAAATTTATCAAGCGCTTTCAGTATTTGGAAAATGCGGCTAAAGAATCTGGTAAAAACCTTTCTGAAATGACCTTGGCAGAAATGGATGTGTATTGGAATGAAGCTAAGGGGAAAGGGTAGGTTAGAAAGCTAAAATCAGAAAGCTGAAAAAGGCAAGGTTTGATCTATCGTAAAAGAAAAATAAAAAGTTTGGTCGTCACTGCGAGCGAAGCTTGCGGAGCGCGGCAGTCTCATAATCTCTCGCCGAGACGCAACGACGCAGCGGTTTAGGTCTCCCGCGAAGAAAAGAAGTTGCAAAGTTCTTTATAAGCTATGCTTTCTATCATTCCTCTGTGGTTTAAAAAAATAGTTTCTTGAGACGTAAAGGCGAAGCAATTTTTTATTTTCCCTCAATAGTCTTTGAGTTTTTCTGTGAAGCCTCTACGTCCCTCGAAAATCAAAATTGAAAAATCTCAGATCTTAAAATTACTTCCGCGCCAACTCCCGAAAAACCTCCAAGTACTGCTCCGTCACATAATCCCAATTATATTTTTGAATAAGGCCATCCTTTGCTGTTTTTCGAAGAGATTCCATTTTTTCTGACTCTGATTCTGCCTTGGCTACTATTCGTCTAACTGATTCAGCATTCTTTTCAAAATACCAACCATGCTTGCCATTCTGAAGCATTTCCTGATTGAAAGGAGTATTGAGAGCTAGAATCGCACAACCATATCCCAAAGCTTTTAGCATAGCAGGATTAGTGCCGCCAAACTCATGCCCATGAAAGTATCCAAAGCAATGAGAGTACAAAGCCGCTAATTCATTGGGGTCGGTCACATAGCCTGTAAATAGCAAGCGAGGATCCTGAATGTTTTTCAGTTGAGTGGCCCATTCATCCGAAAAGGGCACATCTCCTACAATCACCAATTTTTTGGAGGAATCGGATTTCAAAAAACCTTCGATAATCAAATCAGCATTATTGTCAGGTACCAACCTCCCTACAATCAAGAAATAGGTCCTTGATTCCAGTTTCCATTTTTCCAAATAGCTTTGAGAAACACTTTCTTTTGGATTGGCTCCATAGGCAATGACTTTGGAGTCTTTATTGAAAAGCTCCAGATACACCCTTCTCATTTCATCTGAGTCATTGATGATTTGATCATAAAATCGTGTGGCCATTTTTGAAGCCCAATAAAAATACTTGGAGCCAAAGCCTTTCCATTTGGGTCTCAACCATTCCAGTCCATCCACATTAATCGCAGTGGGTTTCCTGAAAACCTTGGAAATTATTCCAAAAGGACCGTTTCCGGAGTTTACTACCAAGATCACATCCACATCCGAAAAACAGGCGTGAAGCATGGAAAAAAAAGTATGAGTCAACTGAGTAAGACTTTTGGACTCAATGGCAGGGGTGTAAATGCATTCTATACCATTCACAAACCGGGGCCTTTTTGGAAATAGTGCACGGTGATTATACACCCGCACATGCACTCCTTTTTTTACCAAGCGCTCTCCGAGTTCCTTAATCATGGTATCATACCCACCGTATACATAGGGGTATCCTTTGGCACCCATGATGGCAACTTTCAATTTCTGTTCAGATGCTGCCATATGTGCTTTTTAATTTTCTCTTCGAATGATTCCAAGCTGAACTCTTCTAAAACCCGAACTCGGCCTGCTTTACCCATTTCTAGCCTTAAATCCTCACTTTCTATCAACTGACTGATAGCTTCTACTCCTTTTTTCACATCTCCTATGGGGATCAAAAATCCACTCTTGCCATCTTCCAACATCTCTGAGGCTCCGCCTGACAGAGTTGCTACAACAGGCTTTCCCGCTGCCATCGCTTCTAAAATCACCGTAGGAAAAGAATCAGGTAAAATGGAAGGTAAAACAAAAATATCCATAGCTGCCATTAGCTCCGGAATATCCTTCCGAAAGCCCAGATAGCTCACTTTAGACTCCAAATGATTACTTCTTATCTCTTCGTGAATTTCTTCCAATATTGGTTCATAACCGGGATAAGGATCTCCAACTAACAAAAAATGGGTTTCCGGATATTGCTGAGAAAGCTGCTTCGCCATTTCAAGAAAAAACAATTGCCCTTTACCAGGATTAATGCGACCCACCATTCCTATGCAGACTTTCTTTTCCGCTACTCCTATTCTCTTTTTAGCCTGATCTACATTTTCCAAAAATGCCTGGTAAGGAATACCGTTATGAATTACCTGCACTTTTGATTTTCGAAGTAATTTTTGCCAATGGGCTGCAACGGCTTCTGAAACAGCTATAGGCTGAGGAGTACCTTTGTCCAAAAGGCTGCTCAGCAATTTGACCAAGGGTTTGGGGCCTGGTATAATCTCGTGGATGTGCCAGGTATGTGGAATGTTTTTTCTTCGGGAAAAAATTGAGCCTATAATTACCGCCAACGTATTGGAATAAACCAATTCAAATTGAAATTTCTCATGGAGACTTGAAAGGAAGCGATAAGCCTTAAGATTTTTATTAGCTCTATTAATTAAGCCTAGTGGGCTGACGTATTTTCTTCTCAGAATTCCGAGATTGAAAATATAAACAGGAATCCCCAATTCGCTCAAATAGATTTCAAGAGGCCCTTGATGGGGTATAACGACAACAGGATTAATACCGGATTTTTGAAGTGCCTTGATAGCTTCTAGAAAAATTCTGGAAGAACCGTATAAATCCGCTGAACTTGTTAGAAAAAGGATATTCAAAACCTTGCTGATTCCTGAACTTTGAGGAGAAAATGATTCTTCAAAACAATGGTGTGATGATTAAACCATAGAAGAATTGGGACTAAAAGTACGATAAAACTGATTTATTTTGAACCTATGTAAACATTTTGGATGATTAAGGAGAAAAGGAGTCTTTCTACTCAACCAAACTCGGTTCTAGAATTTTCCTTTGGAAGGCTTCAATAAATTTTTGAGCTGAAAATTCCTGAGATCTTATTTTCCCTTTAGCCTTCATGCTTTCACAAAGTTCCTTTTCCTGATCCAGATGAATCATTTTTTCCAGCAAGTCCTCCTGATTTCCGGTTTGAAAAGAAAGGCCTGCACCTCCTGCCACTTCCAACAAGGCTTCCTGATCTGAGTGAATCACCGGTAGGCCAAAGCCCATGGCTTCAGGGATTGGAATACCAAAGCCCTCATTTTCTGATGGAAAAACATAAGCAAAGGCATTTTCATACAAAGCCTTAATTTCCCCATCTGTCAGGTATCCCGGAAGAAGAATTTTTTCCTTCATTCCCAATTCTTCAATCAGGCGCTCCACTAATGGTAAATCATTCATTTGCGCACTTTGCCCCGGGCCTCCAACCAAAACCATCTTTTTGTCCGAAACGGTAAGTCGTACGAAATCCGCAAAAGCTTTCACCAACAGAGGCAGTTGCTTTCGTTTATCAAAGGTACCTATATGTAAAAAATAGGAGCTTTTCGTCAGCAGTAATTTCTTGATAATTGATTGGTCACTAGCCGCCTTCAGACTCTTGGGGGTTTGATAGATCACTGATATCGGCCAGTTTTTACCTAAGTGCTTTTCAATTGAGATTCTGGAATATTCAGTAGTTGTGATGATTTCGGTTTTTTCTCTCAGTCCTTTTTTTATCAAGCTCAAAAAGTACTTTCTCCACCATCTCGGGTAATTCTGTGGCATTTGCCAGAAAAACGCATCGTGGATGACTGTTAACCTTCTACAGGGAAGAGATGCTGCCGGCGAGACAAAATCAGGGCAAATCAGAACATCCGGCTGGTGCTTTTTGACCAAATCAGGGAGCTGAAACTCCTTCCATCTCAGGTAATCCAGGTGATAGTTGAGTCTTTGAATTTTGGTTTGCGGACCCTTGAAACTTTGATCCTTCACCTGTTCATCCGGCTCATGGGTAAAGATCCATTCTATCTCCTTATGGGGATATTTTCGGGCCGCTTTTGCCAATTCCATCATGTATGTTTTAATACCTGTGGTGGCTACGTTGAGATATTGAAGGTCAAGTAAAACTTTCAAACTAATGCGTTTTTCTCAAAGTTAATGGATTCTTCCATACTCCCTCACGGAATATCCAATCATCCACCAGCTGAGCCAAGCGACATAGGTATACATTTCTGCATTTGCCACAAATAGGGGTAAAAGCTATCCAACCTTTGTAGCCGCACCGACGAAGGCGATCCGAGCCTTGGGTGTAGAATCTGTTTCGTAAAAAACCCGTAAAGTCAAGATCACCATTAACCTGTTAAATCTAGCGAATCACCTTTTCCTACCCTATTCGACTCAAATTCTTTTTCCCTTATCATGACCTTGTAAAGTGGTAGGGCCAGAACTGATTTACATGGATAATTTCCCTATTGAACAAATCCATTTTAAACTTTTAGATGGGTTTTCGATGAAAAATACCCTGTACTGGGTATTTTTTCCTCCATGAAATTCCTTTTCTTTGAGCAGGAATTTTAATGGAGAAAATTGTAGGTTTTGACTTTTTCAAAGCATTAGTTAAAGTCAATGCACAATTGGACTCCTTACTAAGTCCTCACTACTTGGAAATGTTGGAAATTATAAACCCTCGCCCATGAGCTGGTTTAAGAACAATTTTAGATCGAAAGACAAGATTTCAATTACTGTAGAAGGAGTAAATCCTCAAACCGAAAATGAATTTCGATTTCTCAACTTTTTAGAACGTGAGCAGGTCTTTTTTCTGGAGAAATGGTTTGAGCAGTCCAAAAAGTTAGGCCATCAGTTTAAGCCACAGTATTCAGATGCAATAGTGCAGAAAATCAGAACAGGCAAATTTAGCAACCCACACAGTTTCCCTGAATATTTCAACTCTGAATTTGATTTTATAGCCATTGATTTCGAAACTGCCAATAATAATAGAGTGAGTGCATGCGCTTTGGGTTTGGCATTTGTTAAAAACAACACCTTCGTGCATGAAGAGAAACACTATATTCTCCCTCCTGCTGGTGAAAAAATTCTAAGTTCTCATGAGCGATTTCATGGAATTCAAGAAGAGGACCTAGAATTTGCACTTGATTTTAAAGAGCTATGGGATTTAGAGTTTTCTAAATACTTTAATAATAATCTGATCGTTTTTCACAATTCTAGTATGGACTTGAGTGTTTTGAAAAGTCTATTCTCCTACTACAAAATAGAGGATTTCAGCATTGATTACATAGATACCATGAGGCTTGCCGAAATATCGGGTAAGCCAAAGAAATTAACTGAACTTGCAAATCTGTTTGAAGTTCCCATCATTAAGCATCACGACCTAAAGAAGATGCAAAGGCATGCGCGAATATTTTTAAGGAGCTGAAAGAACTTGCTCCTAATTATAGAGAGCTAATCCAAAATGTTAATGTCGATAATTTAAGGGATAAAGTATCCTCAAATGCGGTAACCTTGAAGATTCAAAATTACAACCTTGATATTATCTCGGAATATTATATTTCAAAAAAAGAGCTTGAGGATCTCCAAATCGAAGGTTCAGCATTCCTTTTCACAGGGGAGCTTACGGAGGACAGAGAGGACTGTAAGGATTTTATTGTGGGGTACGGTGGTCTAATTAAATCAACCATAACGAGTAAAGTAGATTATGTGGTTGTTGGAGCTGAATACGGCTGGTCGAAAATTCAAAAAATTCACCTCCTGAATTCCGAAAGAAACCTCCGAATTAGGCTTCTTTCGAATGCTGACTTTCTACGATTGAAAGAAAGATACGAGAAGTTAAATTTCTAGTATGAAATCAAGATCAAGCAAACGGGAGATAGCCCTCTCAATTATAGCCTATTGATCTTATATTTCAATTAATTGTCTTTTCATTTTTAACCTTTCCGGTATGCCAGACTTTCCACACCTATTTTACTCCAAAAGCCCAGCGAAAATCAAGGGTTTTAAAAGAACCAGAGGGCGAGATACTAAAAATGAAGAACAGAAGCCAGAACCATTACCTCCCATATCCGAGGAGAAAAAACGTTTTCTGGTAGCGAAACTTGATGCATATAGCTCAGCATCACGAAATAGAATCAAAAGTAAAACGCTTGAAGTCCCAACCAATATCGATTTAATTCAAATCAATTTTATAGTCACTTTTGACCGAGAACTGGAAAACCACTTTTTTGGAAGATATAATTTTTCCGCAATTGAAAGATCCAACTTCAATAGAAATGTCCTCTTTAGTATAGGAAAGGAGGATGATTTTCAAACTTTTAGTACGGATATTACTGCTATTAGTAGCCTCAGTGAAGGTGAGGATCATCGAAATCAACCTTATTCCCGATTGGCCTTGATCAGTGATTTTTATCTTTTGGATTCCAAAGGAAGGAAAGGGGTTTTATCAGGTCAGGAAAGCTTTAACTTGACTATCTGCGATATATTGGAAAATCCAGAAGCTAGGGTCCAGCTTAATTTTATGACCGATTATTTAAAGTCTAAAGGAGTTGAAATAATTGGCAATCGGGTGGCTCTGAATCTTCTTTTTCTCAAAAACGGCTTTCCGGGGCTGGACCAGATTCTTGTTGAGAACTTTGACATCATAAGACTGATCACTTCTGCCAGGGTACCCTTGATAAAACCTGGATCTGTAGCCACCCCGATCCGTAGTTATGGGTTTAAAGTAGTGATTGACGAGGACTTGCCAATAGTATGTGTAGTAGATACAGGAATTCAGATTTCGGTAGAGCCGATCAAAGATCTATTAACGCCAATCTTCATTGACCACACTGGCAAAGCTCCCTATTGGGATGATTCAGGGCATGGTACGGCAGTGGCAGGTCTTATTGCATTCGGTACTGATTTTTTTAATACATCTTTGAGGGAAATTCCCGCAAAGGCAAGATTGGCGGTGATAAAGGCCATCCATCAAGAAAACGATGATTTGAACATTGTTGCCTTAATCAATGACATTCGGGAACTCCATCTTAGTTACGGGATCAGGATTTTCAATATCTCCTTAAATCTTCCCGGTTCAAAACCTTACAACGGACCCGTAGGTAAGTTTGCGTACGAATTGGACAAGCTCGCTTATGAATTGGACATCCTTATTGTCAATTCAGTTGGCAACTATAGTTTGGATGACATGGATTATTGGGTGTTTGATGGCTCTTTAGATCCTGTTGCTCAATACCCCTCATTTTATTACCAAACGAATCCGGAAATTCCTGGTCATTCCTGTGAATTTACTAATCTGCAAGAGCCTGCGGAATCCATGAACAACATTTCTGTTGGAGCCTTGGCAGGAAATTTCGAAAATGGAGTCACAGATGGGATTACCCCTGCCAGAGAATATCCAGCATATTATTCCCGAAAGTTTCATTGGGATATCTCCATCACGATAAATGGTTCAAAGCTTAAGAAAAGCCAAAAGAATAAGCACTTGGTAAAGCCAGACTTGGTATTTGAAGGTGGAGATTATCTGAGTCAGGAAGCTGCCATGGAAGTGCTCACCAGTCCCCAAGATAATTCGCCCTACTATGGAAGACTGGCCGGGACCAGTCTGGCCACTCCTTTGGTCACCTCCCTGATAGCCCAATTGGTAAAGGAGTATCCAACGCTTCAGATGACTTCCATTAAAGCATTGCTGATTAATGCTGCTCAGTCTCCCGCTGGGATAAATCCACCACACTTTGATTCAGCAGATGGTAAAAAATTGTATCGTAATCTTATTGGCTTTGGACGGCCAAACCCTGAAAGGCTAATAGAAGGCAATTCGGATTCCATCACTTTCGTAATTGAGGACCTCATTACTTTCGGTGATTTCTATTCCTTTGATTTGAGATTTCCGGATTGGGTGCTGTCGACATCCAACAAAATTGAACTCACAGCTACATTGGTTTACAAATTCCTTCCCGTCCCAAACAATCATTTAGCCTACCTTCCCCTGCACATCTCTTTTGGAATATTCAGGCCGGTGGATATTTCTATTCTTTCTCAGAAGGATTTAGAAAATTTCCAATTACGATCAGGAGCCTCTTGGGCAGAAGATCACTTTGGAGTAGAAGACAGGATATTTTCCAATGTTCAGAAGCTCGCTTTTCTTATTTCCAGTCAGCACTTTGATCCTGATAACCCTTCAGTTTCTATTGCCATTCGTTGTTATGGCAAGTCAACTATTCCGGAATTGGCTTTAAGGCATTTGCAAAATGAAAATCATCCTTTCTCATTAGTGATTAGTCTAAAGGAAATCCCAAAAACGAAGAAGTCCAAGCTTTCAGGTTCGCTTTATAATGATGTCATGCTTTTGAATGACCTTCAGGCAATTGCAGATTTGGAGGCAGAAAATTAGACTTTACCGGAATTACTGATTGCGGTTTTTTCTTCCTCAATCAATTTTTCCCAGATTGCTTTATCAATCTCAACTTTAGCTGGTACCAAATCAGTCTCCAACTTATAAAGACTCCGCTTCATAGCCGCGATAAGTGTCTTTTGGATGCTATAGAAGGACAGCCCTTTTGCCTTCTGGATCAATCTTTTGATTCCTGATTTGCTATCCAAGGTAAATACCCCACGCTTGAGGGTTAATTGGATTAACTCCTCAATTTCATGATCGGTGGGAAGCTCAAATTCAATCTGGGTATCAAACCTTCTAATTAAAGCATCATCCAGCATGCCAACCTGATTGGTGGCAGCGATCACAATTGTGGACTGAGGTAGGTAGTCAAACAATTGAAGGATGGTATTCACCACCCGCTTCATTTCGCCATGATCTTGGCTGTAATCCCTCACCTTGCCCAAGGAGTCAAACTCATCCAAAAACAGAATATAATCACCTGAGGCAGCCATTTTAAATATCTTCGCAAGGTTTTTACTGGTTTCCCCAAGTTTGGAGGAGACGATTGCTCCGAGATTTACCACCAGTAGGATTTTTTCTAGTTCCCCAGCAATGACATAGGACGCCAAAGTCTTCCCGCAACCCGATGGACCATAAAATAGGATTTTATGAGCTATGGGTAGATCCAATGCTTGAAGCAGGTTTTTTTTCCGATGCTCCAGAATAAAATGATCCAGCGATTCTTTGATTTGAGGAGCGCAGATTAGGTCAGATAGTCGGTAGTCCGAGGTGACTTGGTCAAGAATCAACTCATCTACCCCTTTACTGTTTGGAGCTTCAAATCGGATTCCCGAACTGGTCTTTAGGGATCCTCCCGAGGAGTGATGGCGGATAGCTTCTTTCAGAATAGACTGTAGCTGTATGGCCAGATTGGTTTTTTTGCTTTTTCGGGCATGCTCGATCATCTCCTGGAGGGAGTCCTTTAGCTTTTCTTGGTCATTTTCAAGACCAAACCGGGCAATATCTTTGATGTAATCGAACTGTGTCACTTGCGGGCGCGCATTAAATGATTTTGATTTGCGAAAATCACTCCAATTATTCTGCGATATTCACTAAAATTCGCGAAAATCACCAAAAGTATACTTACAAAGTAAGCATTTTGTTGACAAAGTCTCTTGCCATCTATTAAAAACTAATCAAGATTGTTGAATTTGAATAATGAATTTTGGAAACGGTGAGAAAGCAATTTGATCTTTAGAAAAAAAATTGAATTCAAGGACTGAATTTTTTTGACCTTAAGCCAAAAATATCCACTAGTCGAAGACTAAGCTTTAAGAAACAATCCGATAGGACTGAGCGTCAAGAATTAATTCAGAGGATTAATCTAGCGAGTAGCCTGTCCTGAAAACGAAGTGTGTCGGGAAGCCAGGGTGCATGGAGGCCATTTACCCTTGGGCCAGGATGCAGGGCGGGCAAATTCCACCCAGTCCAAGCGATAATTTGACTACAGAGAAGAGGGGTGTCATATTTTGTTTGACTATAAAAAGAACTAGACTAGACTGTATGTTCCCTAAGCACGTGATGACCGGTAAATAAGAAATGTGACCATTTTGGGGAAAAAACATTCAAATTTTCTAAGTTATTTCCCATTCAAGAATTTAAATTCTTCATGCCGGTTTGCTTCTTTAGCCAGTTCGATTTTCTCTTTGGATTCTATTTCCAATCGTTTGGTTCTTTCCTTCTCTCTAGTTAATAAGAATTTAAAGAGGCCAAAAATTCCAGGACATAAGATTAGAAGTATAATTGTCCATCTGTTCCTAACCGCTTAAATAACTGTACCAGTTTTGTTGCCTAGACTTAGGAACTAACTGAAGTAACCTTGATAATTTTATTGACAGAAATCTGGACAAATTTGGAAAACAAAGTCCTAGATCTGGAAACCAACAGATGAGGGAATGAAAAGGAGTTTAGGTGTAATAAAATATTTCCTTTGAAAATTTATCATTGGTCTAAATTGAATAGGAACCCTTCAAATTACCAAATAGTACTTTATAACTTCAGAGTTCGAATGACAATGAGAAAGTGATAAAGTGTAAAAAACTAAGATATTATTTTTGATAATATTGACAAAAAATTTTTTAATTATTCATGAGCTAATTCAGGTTTTTAGAATTTAAATCATTTGGTTCTTAAATTTATCGTTTCTTCAGGGATAGTGGGCTTAGTTAGAAAGATTCCTTCTTTTTCAAGAAGTCCATTGATGTCTATGTCATAAATATCTCTAATTTTAGACAATAGGAGGATATTTGGAATCGTTTTACCACTTTCCATATTGGATAAGGATTTTTGAGAGATTCCAATTAGGTCTGCAACTTCCTGTTGTGACATTTTTTTTTCTTCACGAATTTTCTTCAAATGACTTCCTAAACACATAAAAGATTAATAAGTAAAAAGTTACTGAAAATTAGAAATATCTTACTAGGAGTATACCTAAGGATGTCTCAAATTAGTATTCAACAATTAAAATCAAAAAGAAATTTAGATTTTTTAGTTTTTTGCTTATGGAAAATAGTCTGATTTGCCTCAAAAATTTATTTGAATTAGTTAATCTACCTTTTACTAGAGGATATTTAAAGGAAAAATTGCTCACTCATCCTGAGCCGGATTCCTTACTGGCTATATCCGATACTTTGGCCGAATACAAAGTAGAAAGCCTTGCTCTCCAAATGGGAGAAGATAATTTGGATCAACTTCCCCTGCCCTGTGTGGTTCAGGTCAACAAAAATCCGTATCCTTATTTCACTTGTTTGACTCAAGTCACTGAAGATTGGGTGGAATATTTGGATGAAAGGGGAAAACTGATCAAGCAAGCCCGAAAAGAATTTGTGACCCTATGGACTGGGATAACTCTGGTGGTAGAAAAAGGAGAGCATTCCGGAGAGCCTAGATATTCCCAGCGAAGGAAGGAGCAGATGATCTATCAATTCCTTCATTATTTCCTTGGTGCAGTCGGACTAGCTTGTATCCTTGGATGGGATAATAGCACTTCCTATTCACTTGAAGCGATAGCACTTTTCATAATAAAGCTAACAGGCCTGGGTATATCGGCCATTTTGCTCTGGTCAGAGGTAGATAAGAAGAATACTGCAATTACCCAATTTTGTGGAGGTGGAGATCAATCATATTGCAATTCAGTCATTGACTCCTTTTCAGTAGCTGGACTCATTAGCTTGGGTAATCTGGCCTTTGCTTACTTTTTGGCAGGCACTTCCCTACTCTTGATTAGTTCATTTTCTGGATCGGCTCTAGCGTTGTTGGGTTTCCTTAGTATTTCCAGTTTGGCGATTATCCCATTTTCGCTGTACTATCAGGGCGTCAAGCTAAAAAAATGGTGCCGCCTCTGTCTTTGGATATCCGGGATTTTAGTAGTGGAATTGGCAGTCAGTCAATTTCTCTTGCCTGATTTAGCCTGGCTTGCACTCAGAGAATTGGGACTGTTTTCATTTGTTTTCTTGACTTCTGCCCTGGTCTGGATCAGCCTTAAGCCTTACTTGATGGCTCAAAAAGAGCTATACACTACCAAAAGCAAGTTGGCCAAGATTCTGTCTAATAAGGAGCTATTCGATCAATTCCTGAGCAAGTCCAGACAGATCACTTCTAATCCCGAAGGGTTGGGGATATTCCTAAAAGGGGTAAATCCGAAATACAATATCTTAAAAGTCTGCAATCCCTACTGTGGTCCCTGTGCCCGTACGCATCCCCTTTTGGAGAAGCTCTATGAAGCCGGGAATATTGATTTACAGATCGTATTTGTACCCGGAGGAGGAGATGAGATAAGACTAAAGACTATCCGGCATCTTTTGGGGATTGCTTCTCAAGGAAATTTAGAAATAACCCGCCAAGCTTTGGATGAGTGGTATAGTCAGGAAAAGAAAGATTATGAAGTCTTTTCGGCAAAGTATCCACTCTACGGAGAACTGGCAAGGCAGGAATCCAACCTCAAATCCATGCTGGACTGGGCAGAGAAGGAGCAGATTACCCATACGCCTACGATTTTCATCAATGGCTATGAATTGCCATCGACCTATGCAGTGGAGGATTTGAAATATATCTTAAACTAAAAAAAAGCTGCTAATGCAGAAAATAAATATTCAATCGCGATGAATAGTCACAGTCTTCGGTGACTCAAATGGTCGGAGGGTTAGCTTATCAAATAAAATCAATTAGTAACAATTTAAATCCATAAAAACTATGAAAAAATTAAGCTTAGAAATGCTCAGACTCAGCACCAATGAGGTTTTGGAAAGAAGTCAGATGAAGAAAATTACTGGTGGGTATGGGGGTTGCACTGTGTGCTATCGTTATGACTCCAACTTAAATCAAAATGGTACATATACTACCTCTGGTTCTTGTAATGCTGGGACGACGTGCTATAATGACCCAGATTGTTTTACGTGGTCTTGTCATTGATTCTGTAAGCTATGTATCAGATTACACTATACTAATTTAACATAATAAGTTACTTAATAATACGTTGACTGATATTTTGTTTATCAATTAAAGAACTACTCCATAAAGTTTTATTTGGAGTAGTTCAATTTTACTATTATTATGTTTTTAAATATAGTAAACTTGAAAAATTCTTTAATATTTCAAAGTTACGAAAAACCATAAAGGAATAGTTAATATTTATAGAGAATATTGTAATGGCCAAGATATCAGTATCGATCATGAAATATATTATTAGGATATTGTTTTTCATAATAATTTTCCAATTTCAGAATTGTGGAAATAAAGATCATCCAAACTATTCTAAATCAACTAAAGACATTGACATAAAAATAGATTTTTTGAAGGAAAGTTCGCTTGAATTTGATTTTGAATTCCTAGACTCTATAAACCTTGAGGTTCCCGGAAACCCTCCCCTTACTTCAATCCAAGACTTGGTTTTTTCGCAAAACTTCTTCCTTCTTTTAGATAGAAAACAAGGGTTATTAAAATTTGACAACAATGGTATGTTTCTCTTTAAAATTGGAGAGTTTGGTCAAGGGCCAGATGAATATGCTATGCCCTATGCACTTCACTTAGATGAAAAGAAAAACATTGTCTATGTGGCAGATTGGCAGAAAATGGTTATTCTCACTTACAGCCTCGAAGGAAAATTTGAATCAACAAGCAGTAAACTTCTGGGGCATCCTATATCTTTTTATAAAGAAGATGATACGCTTCTGGTAGTACAGGAAACAATAAATGGAACAAAAGAGCATCCTAGAGAGGTGATGATAAACTCATTTAAACCCAATAGTCTTGAAATTGTGAATAATGAAAGCCCCGCCTACAGTTTTTATTCTAATTTCAACATTATCCATCCCATTCCCAGGATATTAAGCCGAGTAGGTAATTTAAGCTTATTTTACATGCCAATTATTCGGGGAGAGATTTCTTCTCATACCGATAGAGATACAATTTTTAGACATCAAGACGGTAAATTGACCCCAGAGTATTTAATTCATTTAATTGGTTTTGATAGTTCAATGCAATTGAGTATAAGCCAAATAGTGATATCTGATAAATATGCTTTTTTACGCGTGATTTATGACAACTATCCTTATCTTTTTGTGATTGATTTAGAAAGTAATAGTCCCTTAGGTCATTTAAAGAAATTATTCAATCAGGAGATGACAGATGAAATGATTCCAAGGCCTATTAAAGAAGATAGGTATTTTTCCATTCTTAGGGATAAGGAGAATGGCTTAGAGAAAAATCCACAAATTTTATTTTACCGCATACTGTAGTAAAGAGACTAAATTATTGTTTTGAAAAATTCCTTCCCCCATTACAACCAACCCGATTCCAAAGACTGTGGGCCTACTTGCTTGAGAATAATCGCAAAGCACTATGGAAAGCTGATCTCCCTCAAGGAAATCCGGGAAATATCGGAGACGACTCGGGAAGGAAGCAGCCTGTTGAAGCTCAGTGATGCAGCTGAGGCAATGGGGTTTAAGACCATCGGTGCTAAGTTAAGCTTTGATAAGCTGATGCAGGCTCCTTTTCCCTTAATCGTACATTGGGACAAGCAGCACTTTGTTGTGGTGTATAAAATCAGAAAAGATACCGTCTATATCTCTGATCCTGCCTATGGTTTGATTTCGTATTCCAAGGGAGAGTTTATCTCCCAATGGATCGGAAATAATGCTGATGAGCATACCAAGGAAGGAGTCACTCTCCTACTGGAACCTACCCCTGTCTTCAGAAAAATGAAATGGGAGGATACTAAAAAACGATCGCTTACCTTCCTATTCAACTACCTTTTCCAGTATAAGAACCTGATCGCGCAGTTAGCCATAGGGCTGCTGGTGGGTAGTTTGTTGCAGCTAATTTTTCCTTTCCTGACGCAGAGCATTGTGGATGTGGGAATCCAAAATCAGGACATCAATTTTATTTACTTGGTTCTCTTTGCACAGATTATGTTGTTTTTTGGCAGAATGAGTGTGGAAGTGCTTCGAAGCTGGATTTTGCTGCACTTGACGACTAGGATCAATATTTCTTTGGTCTCGGATTTTTTCATCAAACTGATGAACCTGCCCATATCCTATTTTGATACCAGGATGACAGGGGATATCATGCAGCGGATTGGGGATCATCGCAGAATTGAGAACCTTTTGACAGGTACAACACTCAACACCCTATTTTCTTTCTTTAATCTGATCGTTTTTGGGGCTGTATTGGTCTATTACAGCAATACTATTTTTTTGATCTTTCTTGGAGGAAGTGGGCTGTACCTCGTTTGGGTCTTGTTTTTTATGAAGCGACGCAGAGAACTCGATTACAAGCGATTTGCCCGGTTGAGCCAGGAACAAAGCACTGTGATCGAGCTCATCAATGGCATGCAGGAAATCAAAATGCACAATGCCGAAACCCAAAAGCGTTGGAGTTGGGAATTTGTACAAGCCAGATTGTTTCAGGTATCCATTCAATCTTTAACCCTAGAGCAGGCACAGCAGGTGGGTTCATCCGTGATCAACGAACTCAAAAATATCTTGATCACCTTTACTTCTGCTATGCTCGTTATCGAAGGAAATCTGACCTTGGGCATGATGCTGGCCCTGCAATACATCATTGGACAGTTGAATGGCCCCATCAATGAATTGGTAGGATTTGTTAGATCTTATCAAGACGCTACAATCAGTCTGGAACGACTTAATGAAATCCATGACAAGGAAGATGAAGAAAATTCTGAAAAACTGGCGGTCAGAACAGTTGAACCTGGCGAGGCCATGGAAGCCAAGAATCTCTCCTTTCGCTATGTCGGTGCTGAAGAAACCGTATTGGTAGGGATCAACCTTCAAATTCAGCCTAAAAAAGTCACGGCAATAGTGGGTGCAAGCGGTAGCGGTAAGACCACCCTGATGAAGCTGCTGCTAAAATTCTATGAACCCAGTTCCGGGGAAATCCGCTATGGTAAGCATGATCTCAAAACAGTCAGTGCTAAAAGTTGGCGGGAACAGTGCGGGGTGGTCATGCAGGAAGGCTATGTGTTCAACGACACCATAGCGGCCAATATAGCAGTGGGTCAGGACAGCATAGATCAGCAAAGATTGCTTGAAGCTGCCCGAATCGCCAATATTCTGGACTTTATTCAGTATCTACCCCTTGGATTCAATACAAAAATTGGAAATGAAGGAGTAGGAATGAGTACTGGTCAGAAGCAACGCCTCTTTATTGCCCGAGCTATTTACAAAAACCCAGCAATGCTCTTTTTTGATGAAGCTACTTCGGCTTTGGATGCCAAAAATGAACGCGAGGTCATGGAAAACCTCCGGAAGTTTATGCAAGGCAAAACGGTGTTTATCATTGCCCACCGATTGAGTACGGTCCGTAATGCGGATCAGATCATTGTAATCGATCGGGGTAAAATCGTTGAACAAGGGCCCCATTTGGAATTGGTTCATGCCAAAGGTATCTATTATGAACTGGTGAAAAATCAATTGGAACTGGAAAAGATTAACTCAAACTGATCATGCCTGTAATTAGCCAAAACGACAATCTTCACCTTCGCTCTGAAGAAGTTCAGGAGATTATTTCCCGGCCCCCGGCGTGGTTGGTACGATGGGGAATTACTTTGATATTTATTCTGCTTTCTCTTTTGATAGGATTATCCTTTTTGATCCGATATCCTGATTTTGTGGAAGCGAAAGTATTGATTACTACTGCTGAGCCAACAGAACGAATAGCAGCCCGGTTTACAGGTCAAATTGATAGCATATTTGTCACCAATGGAGATCAGGTAAAAAGTGGGCAGCTTTTGGCAGGTATCAAGAGTACAGCTAGGTTGGAAGATGTATTCTTTTTGAAGACTACCCTAGAAAAAGAACCCTTTGAGAAGGAAAATGACTATTTATTTCCTGTTGATTCTCTTTCAGAATTGGTTTTAGGGGAAGTTGGATTACCGTTTTTGGAATTTGAAAGGAATTATTTGGCGTATCGATTGATCAGGGAGTTACAGCCTTTTGCGGGCCAGTTGGAAGGTACCAAAGCATCCATAGAGGAAATCAAAAAACGGATTAGTAGTCAACAATCCCAAAAAGAATTACTTAGCAGAAGACTTTCTTTAGCCAAAATCGACTATGAGCGTAACAGAAACCTCCATCAGCAAGGGGTCATTGCAGATAAGGATTTTGAATCCCGTGAAATGGAGTATTTGCAGATGGAAGAACAGGTCAATCAGATGGCCATATCTATCTCTCAATTGCAGGAAACACTGAATACGGCATATCAGACCATTAAAAACACCAACATCAATCGGGAAGAAGAGGAAGCGAGGTCATTGAAAGCCCTAATCCAATCCTATCAAGGACTTAAGCGGAGTTTGCGGGATTGGGAATATTTGTATCTGATGAAATCTTCCATTATTGGTATAGTCAGCTTCCAAAAAGTATGGGGAGCCAATCAGCAAGTCAATTCAGGGGAACTAGTGTTTACCGTATTGCCTGATAATAAATCCGAGCTAATGGGCGCCATGAAAATAGCGGCTCAAAATGCCGGAAAAGTGAGCATTGACCAAAAAGTCCTGATCAAATTGGACAATTATCCATTTCAGGAATATGGGGCATTAATCGGGAAGATTTCCAGCATTTCGGTGTCTCCTGACGAAGAATTCAACTATTTGGTATATGCCACTCTACCCGAAGGTAGTAAGACCTCATTCAATCGAGAAATTCCATTTACCCAGGAACTGTTGGGAAATGCTGAAATCATAACCGAGGAACTGAGTGTGGCAGAGCGCTTGTTTTTCAAATTTGGGTCCATAATGATTTACTAGATGAAAATTGTTCACACATTTTGGATTGACGAAGGGAAAGATCCCTTGAAGGATAGTTTTGGATGGTGTAGTGCTCCGTATCATTTGATGAGTTGGGCGATTAGTTGCCTACAACTTCATCAATTTTACGAAGACCTGGAATTGATTACCGATAGGAAGGGAAAAGAGTTGCTAATTGATCAATTGAAATTACCTTATAAAAAGGTGAGAATTGAACTGGATGATTTAGATATAGTTAAAATTCCCGGCCTATGGGTAATGAAAAAAATATATTCCTATACACTACATGAAGAACCTTTCCTCAATGTGGACGGGGATGTATATGTTTATAGCCCATTTCCTGATGAAATTCTTTCCAGCCAACTAATTGCCCAGAACATTGAGCAAGATTTTGATTATTACAAAGAGTTGGTCGGGCGAGTCGATGATACTTTTCCATTTGTTCCAAAGCCGATTAAAGATCAGATCGAGAAGGGTATGGAAATCCAAGCAAGTAACGCTGGGATTTTAGGAGGGAAGAATTATGCATTTTTCAAAGATTATTTTCAGGTGGTCGAGCAATTTATAGCAGCTAATCAAAAACAGATTAAATCTTTAAATCCTTCACAAATGGTAAATTTCAATGCGGTAGTTGAACAGTATATTTTCCATTGCCTGAGTACTGATCAAAGTATTGAGGTGAAGTATCTTTTAGATACCGTTTATGATCCTTCTTTTTTTGAATCCTTTGCCAATTTCCACCACTTGCCCAATGATATCTCTTTTATGCATGCCTTAGGAGATTACAAGAAAAATGGTTGGGTTTGTGACCAGCTAGCGCATCGATTACGACTGGATTATCCAAAATACTTTGCTAGGGTATTAGATCTCTTTGAAAACTATGGAACAGCGTCATATGAAAAAACAGTTCAAGACGCACCAAGGGATCTGCCAATCAGCCCTATAAAATTTGCTTCTAAGTATCTATCAAAACCTGAAACTGAGCAATTTTATAGAACAGATCAAATCCTTTCTGCCATTTGTGAAAAAGAAGGCATTTCCTTGGAAAGAGATAAATTCACCATTTCTGAATTGAAGAATAATTTGGGCAGAAAATTGACAGATTCACCTACCCTCAGGGTTTTGGATGATGTGTATGAGTTTGAACAAGAAAAGCGTAGATTAATCGAATTACTGCATAAGGGCAATTCAGGGCTTGACGCTGGGTTTCCAGCCATACAATCTGCCAATGAAGTGTTAAAGAATAAACGATGGCAAGAAATGGCCGAGCTTAATTTGGCTCCCAATTGTAAATTAATCATTTCTGAATGGGATTGGTCTCAAAATTCTGTTTTGTTTACTCGGGTCAAAATCAATCCGATTGAAAACAATCTCTCACTTCCTCCTCATTATTATCAAACGGTACTGCTTTGGGACAGACATCATGAAGCAATTATTGAATATTTGCTTGGCACGGTTGGAGCATACCTTATTTCAATTCTTTCTAAGGAACCCTACGTTTCAATGTGTAATGTATCGAAAAGAATTCACGCTTTTTTTGAAGTAGCAGGTGAACCTCAACTCAATAGGCTATTTGAAGAAGAGATTCGCTTTTTAGCCTACAGCGGGGTGATTCATCTAAGGGAAATCAGGAATACTTAATTTAGTAAATATTTACTGAAATTTAGTAAATAAGGTATAGGTAAACAGGAAATATGCTTGTAATTTACATTAATAAATCACGGTAGAAAAGTCTTTTCAATGATAACTCCACATAACAATTGGTTTTTTTATTAATTAAAGGGAATAACTATCAAGAGTAAATTAATAATTACAAATAAACTTTCAAAAATCTATTCTAATTAGAACAGATTTGGTAGATCGATATGTAAATAAGCCATCTTTAAGGGGAAGCTATTTGCTCATTGGATTATCTCTCCAATACAATTGTCGAACGTCTAAAGGCAAAGATTCAAGAACTTAAAACAAAATAAATTGAATATATAACATTCACTAATTTTAGAAACGCCCTTCTATTCTTTAAGAGAGGCTTAAACTTATTTTTTTACTAATCTAAAAATATTACAATATAACAAATGGAACAAATAGTCTTTCAATTTTTAAAACGCTTGAAAATCCCGATTTCAAGTCAGTATGTAGAAACTTTTCTGCTAACTCATCCCGAGTTTCCATCCCTTCTCAGTGTTTCAGACCTGTTAGAAAATTTGAAATTGGTGCATTCAATCAAGAGGATTAATCGCGAAGAAATTGAAAGTTTAGAAAGTCCTTGCCTTATACTACCAGAGCGTTCAGCTAAAGGACTTATCTCAGTTCTGACTAGTTCTAACCTTAGAAAATTAAAATCAGAAATAGCTTCTCAAAGCTTGATAGTTATTTCAGTGAATCCTTCATTAATAAATTCAACTAATCAACAAAAATCAGACTTCTTTCAGGAAAAAATTAAAAATGGGGCTGAAGGATTATTGAAAATTACGCTCATTGTATTATTAGGATTATTTCTCTTTTCTATTGATTCCATTTTCGATTTTTTTTGGGTAATGACTTCAATTTTCGGGGCTGTAGTTAGTTATTTGATTTTTTCAAAAGATTTAGGTTTCAAATTTGACGTGATAGATAAGTTCTGTAATTCAGGTAAAAAAGCCAGTTGTGATGAAATATTACAGTCAGAAAAATCAATAGTATTTGGCTTTTTGAAATTTTCAGATTTGATAATATCTCTTTTTGTATTCCAGTTAGTGATTTTAGGATTATTTGTACTATCAGACCGATCCATAAATGAAGTATGGCCTTTATTTATGGGTATAGCTTTACTATCGATTCCCGCTGTTCTTTATTCTGTATATCTACAATATGCCGTACTAAAAACTTGGTGCAAATTGTGCCTCATAGTATCAGCAATTCTAATTCTCCAATTCGGAATGTTGATTGGCAATTTTTTCGACGAAACAATTTATTGGGGAGTGGAAGACCTATTGGGAACAATACTATTAGCCATTTCTTATCCCATTATTTTGTCATTAACGTTCTTAGTCAGAAGTAGAACTCAAGAATTCAATACTTTTTACCAACGAGCGGTCCATTCAGAAAGAATCAAAAATTCCCCTAAGGTTTTTTATGATTTGTTAAAACAGCAAAATAAAGCCCACTATTCTCCGCTTTATCATGAATTAGTTATTGGTAACCCAAACGCTCCAATCAAATTAATCATAGTTAGCAACTTATACTGTGCGCCATGTAAAGTTCAGCATGAGGAGGTATCTAGATTGGTAGAGTCTAATAAAGAATACCTGTCCGTTTCTATGCGATTTGTTAAAATAAATAAGCAATTCAATAAGGATATATCTTCCACACAATACCTTTTGCAATATTGGTGGGATAACATTCATAACACTGAAAAAGAATCCTCATTGACTGAACAATTGATTCATTCTTGGTTTAGCGAAATGAATGTGGAAAGTTTCGCAAGCTCTCACCCACTAAAAGAACTAAAACTATCCAATGAAGTAAAAGCCATGGCGGAATTGCAGGAAAAATGGATTGAAGAAATTGGGGTATCCAAAACGCCAACCATTTTTATCAATGATTACGAACTGCCTTCACTCTATACAATAGCAGACTTGCATAGAATACTCCCTGATTTAGCAGAATATTATTTTCTTGAAAACCAGCACAGTAATTTAAAATCCTAAAAATATTGCTTTACTAAGCAGGGGTCTGGTTGCTTGTACCCTATCCTCAGATGAAACAAGCTTTTTTCTTAATTACAATTATCTTACTAATTATGAGTAAACTAACCAAAATGAGTCTTAGCAACATCCAAGGGGTGTTAAGCCGAGAAGAAATGAGTAAAATTATGGCTGGTTCTGGAGGAACTCACTGTGGATTTTGCAAAACTTTTGGAGGTTCCACAAATGCCTGTTTTACAGACCCCACGCTAGGTGGAGCGTGTATGGGTTGTGAAGGATTGTGTTACTAAAAAACATTATTCTTCTCAATATTCTTCCTTACCTCCCTGGGTAAGGAAGTTTAATATACTATAATGAAATCAATTTGCCTAATTTCCGTTTTTTTTGGTCCATTCCCGTGGTACTTGAACTACTTTTTACACACCTGCAAAAACAATCCAAGTATCCAATTTCTTATATTCTCAGATAAGAGTAAGAATGATTTGGAGTTTCCGGAAAATGTTACCCTAATAAATATTTCCCCTGACCAATTTAATGAACTGGCTAGCAATAAATTAGATTTTTTGATTAAAATTACAAATCCATATAAAATTTGTGATTTGAAGCCTGCTTTTGGGTTATTTTTTGAAGATTATTTAAAAGAGTTTGACTTTTGGGGACACATTGATTTGGATATTATATGGGGAGATATTCGTTTTTTTATTACAGAAGACATATTGAATAACAATGAATTAGTATGCGTTAGACATGATTTTTTAACGGGATACTTTCTGTTATTTAAGAATTCCAAAAAAATGAAATATCTATTTATGGAAAGTAAAGATTTTAAAAAGGTCTTTTTATCTTCTGAACATTATTGCTTTGATGAAACAAACTTTCATTTTGCTTCTTTTTCGAATCATGTTCCCTTGGAGGAAATGAATTCTGAAATAGAGAGTATGATGCATGTTGTTAAAAAAATGGAAATTCAAAATACCATTAAGGCTTACTTTGATTTCATGGTGATCGAAGGTCTTCCCGGGAAAATTCGATGGAAAAACGGAAAACTATACTATAAAAACAAGTTTGAAGTATTACTATATCATATGATCTTATTTAAGAAAGTTTATAAACCAAAAAATCGAATTATCAATATTCCAAATGAATTTAGAATTAGCCCAACTCGTATTTATCATTCTTAGAATTAGAAATTGGGCATATAAAGTAAACCTATAAATCATCTTTTCCGTTAAATTTTCCTGTAATTCTGCTATTTATAAAATGGATAATAAAGACAGGGCTTTTAGAAAATATTCATGATTAAATTCAATTCAGAGGTTTCTGGTATCTGGTGAAAACATAAAGTTATTGAGTGTTCTAAAAAATCCAATTACATATTATGTAAAAAAAAGAGTTCAAATTGAACAGAAAGCAATAAATCAGTTCTCATGATTATTAGCTATTTCTTTTAGGAAAAAATTGGACAAACAGCTTTAGGCTGTAGAGTGAATTGTGATTAATCAATTGAGGAAACTTTCCTCAACTCTTTCATTCCAAAAAAATAATGAAGCATTTAGACCATTTATCTTACCTGGCCCACCCATGAGAGCTCTCTATTTTATCTTTTTATTTTTTGCCTTTGGAGATATTACTGCTCAAACAGTCAGTGGATTAGTTCTTGAAAAGGATACTGGACTCCCGCTTCCCTTTGCCAATGTTTTTGTAAACAACACCACTCAGGGAATTGCTACCGACGCGGAAGGCAAGTTTAGTATATCCGGTGATTTTCCTTCGCAAATTGAATTGGTCGCCTCATTTGT